>NZ_FRCS01000006.1:300000-504913 GCF_900143005.1 Cryptosporangium aurantiacum | reverse complement strand
AGCGCGATGATCAGGCCGGCGACGATCAGCGCGGCGATCAGTGTCTTGGCGGCGTCAGCCTCCTCGTGAGCATCGGCGCTGGCGGCGCCTGCCTGCGACCGCTCCAGCGCGGTCAGCGTGTCCAGGGCGTCGTTCATCTTCTGTTCGGCGGCGAGCCAGGCTGCGGATTGGGCCTGGGGATCCGTGGGGACGGAGCCGTCGGAGGGCGCCGGGTCACCGAGGATCAAGACGTTGACCAGTGCTTTGTACGGGGTCCAGTTCTCGCTGAAGGTCTGGACGTTGTTCTTCCAGGCGGCCGAGGGGTCCGGGGTGGCGATGTAGGCCGCCCAGGCCTCGTCAACCGCGGCCTGGCCGGCCTTGGCTTCCTCCTCGGCCGCGGGCTGGGCCGCGGGTTGGCTGGCCTTGTAGACGAACAGGCCGCGGTAGGCGTCTGCGAGCCCGCCGCGGACGGCCACGAGGTTGTTCAGCCGTGCGATGTTGGTGGACTTGATGCCCTGGATCCGATCGTCGAGGCTGCCCATGCGTGACCAGGCCAGCCCGCCGATCACCAGCATGATCACGGCGACCACCGCCACCGTGGCGATGATCTTCGTGCCGACGCGCAAATCCGCGAACCGTGCGCCCATGTAGCTGCCCCCACACTCTCAGGCCCGCGCATCTGCGGACGCCGTGAGCCCGATCGGCACCACCGACGCGAACCTGAGCAATTGCGAGTCGCAGCACCCTGCTGGTCAAATTTGGCATACTCATTATGGCGAACGTCATCCCCGAAGCCCCGAAATCAACGGTCAGACGGGAGGAGTGCGGGGCTTCCGGCCTACCAACTCGTGCCGAACCTCGAGGTGGCTGCTCTGTGCGACATCGAGGCAGGCAAGGCGAGCATGTCCTGTACGCAAAACCCCTCTCTCATAGCCTCGATGCGGTCGTGACTTCGTACTCACCGCGAACGGGGCCTCGCCGGACACCGTCCTGGCCGGCTTCGACGACGCGCTGCGAGCGCAGGAGCTCGTCGAGTCGGTGATCGGCCCGGTCTCGTAGACGTACCGTCCGGCCCGCAGCGCCACCCTCCGCGCTTAGGCCAAGCCCAACACCTTGCGGGTGTCCAGGCGCTCATCGCCGTCGAACCGGGGTGCCTGCCGCTCGAAGGCGGCGCTGATCTCGGCGTGCCGCTCATCCGCCAGTTCGCGCACGGGCGGATGGGTCACGATGTAGAACTCCCCGGCCAGCACGCCCTCGACCACCTTGCGGCCTACCTCGTCGGCCGGGATGCCCATGTCGGCCGCCGGGCCGGTCGTGGGGCCGTCGGTGACCGGCCCGCCGAAGCGATCCGGACGATGACGCACCGCGCTGCCGAGGTCCGACGGGACGATGCCAGGGCAGAGGACGCTCACCTTCACGTGGTCCGGCAGTTCCCGACGTAACACGTCACTCAGGCCCAGCACCGCGTGCTTGCTCGCGGTGTAGATGCCGCCGTGCGTGTGCGGTACACCGAGACTGTTCTCCGAGCCCAGGTTGACGATGTGGGCCGGCGTGCCCTGCTCGACCAGCCGCTTCCCGAAGACGGAGCAGCCGTTCCAGACGCCGATGACGTTCACCTCGAGCGTCCACCGGACGTTCGCCTCGTCGGCGTCGATCACGGCCGCCGGCGGCGGGAAGATTCCGGCGTTGTTGACGACCACGTCGACCCGCCCGTAGGCGTTCCACGCCGCGTCGGCGAGCGCCTCGACCGAACGCCGGTCGGTCACATCGCAGGTCACCGCCAGACCGGGCGTCGCCAACTGTGCCGCCGCACTCTCCGCCGCGCTGCCCTTGATGTCCGCGACGACGACCGTCGCGCCTTCGTCGGCGAAGGCCTTGGCGATGCCCAGACCGATGCCACCGGCAGCGCCGGTGACGACCACGACTTGATCCTTGAACTGCCCGGCCATTTCGACGTTTCCTCTCGGACAACAGTGTCTGGTCGGATCGCACCACACCGCGTAGATGAGTGCAAGGAATAGATCAGAACGCGGCTTCTGCCAGCCGGTCCAGCGCGTCCGCCGCCTCCTGCGCCGAGGTGACCGTCGGCATCGAGATCAGCACGCGATCCGCGCCGGCGTCGGCCAACCCGGCGATGCGCGCCCGCAGCTCCGGTGCGCCTGCCCGGGAGAGCCCACGGGCGATCGCGGTGATCTGCAGCGCCGCGGGATCGCGTCCCGCTTCGACGGCGAGCTGGTCCAGCCGCCGGCGGCCGGCCGCGACCACTGCCGCGGCACCGGCAGCGGCCTCCCGGGTGACGAAGGCGGGGAGCCACCCGTCCGCGTAGTCGGCGATGCGGGTGAAGGTACGTTCCGAGGCTCCGGCTCCGATCAGAATCGGAGGATGGGGGACCGCCGCGGGCTTGGGAAACAACTGCACCGGTGGGACCCGGTAGAACTCGCCGTCGTAGGTCACGGTGTCCTGCGTCCAGAGTCGTCGCATGATTTTGATCGACTCCTCCGTCTGCGCCCACCGGCGATCCCAGTGGCCGCCGAGCAACTCGCACTCCACCCGGCTCCACCCCACGCCACAGCCGACGAGTAGGCGTCCCCGGCCGTAGTGGTCGAGGCTGGCGAGTTCCTTGGCGAACTGGACGGGATTGTGCTCAGGGACGAGGAACACGCCGCCGCCGAAGCGGATGGTCGTCGTCGCCGCGGAGATGCGGGACAGTGCGACAAGCGTGTCCTGGAAGAACGGGACCCCGTCGCGGTGGACGGCGTGACCGGCCTGCGCCACCGGGCGAATGGGGTGTTCGCCGTAGAACACCGACTCGAACCCGAGTTGCTCGGCGTGCCGGGCGACGACCGCGGCGTCGACGTCGGGGATCGGGTGCGGCGGGGACTGTGGCCGGCTGATGCCGATGTGCACGGGGAGTCGCTCCTCTCGAGCGGCGACGCCGACGATGGCCGCCAAGAAGAGGGTACTAAACAGGAGAGCTGGGAGGCCTATCGAGTCGGGACGGCGACTCCGGCGCCGGCCTGGTCCAGGCACTCGCGGAGACGCTGGAGGTACACGTCGAAGTCCTCCTCGGCCTTCCAGCTCTGGTAGGCGGTGGCGGACGCGGCGAGCGCCAGGTTCAGTTGCAGCGTCGCGGTCATCGGGTCGTCTCCATGGGCCCGGGTCACGATCCAGCTGTGCAGGTCGGCGCGCAGTTGTTCGCCGAATGCCTGGCTTGCTTGAGCCAGTGCGGGTGACTCCGCTTTGAGTCGGCGGTGCAGCGGCATGCGGTCGCGCAGCCGTTCGTTGACGTCCACCATGACGGCGGTCAGCGAGTCCCAGAGCGGCTCGTCGCTGCGTGCCTCCAAGAGGGCGCGCCACTGGTCGCGCGCTTCGGGGTCGTGGTCGAACAGGACCGCTTCTTTGCTCCCGAAGTAGTTGAAGAAGGTGGCCCGGGAGACGTTGGCGGCGGCTGCGATCTGCTCGATCGTGGTGGCCTCGTAGCCCTGCTCCTCGAACAGTCGCAGCGCGGCGTCGCTGATCGCGCGCCAGGCCGCCAGTTTCTTTCGCTCCCGCAGGTTCATCGATTCCTCCCCGGAGCATGATACGTCTTACACTCATCTAAACTTAGACTAGTCCAAGTTTAGAGCTAGGGTGGTGGCAGCGCCGCACGCAGCGCGTTCAGCCGTGAAGGGAAACCCATGAGCAAGGTCTGGTTCATCACCGGTACGTCCCGCGGCTTCGGCCGTTCCTTCGCCGAGTCCGCACTCGAGCGCGGCGACAAGGTCGCAGCCACGGTGCGCACCCTCAGCGCCCTGGACGACCTGGCCGCCAAGTACGGCGACGCTCTCCTGCCGCTCGCCCTCGACGTCACCGACAAGAACGCCGTCGAGGCCGCGGTGAAGGCCGCGCACGAGAAGTTCGGTCGCCTCGACGTAGTCGTCAACAACGCCGGCTACGGACAGTTCGGCGCGATCGAGGAGGTCACCGAGCAGCAGTTGCGGGACCAGTTCGAAACCAACGTCTTCGGCGTCTTCTTCGTGACCCAGGCGGTCCTGCCGATCCTGCGTGCGCAGGGCAGCGGGCACATCATCCAGGTCTCGAGCATCGGCGGCGTCTCCGCATTCGCCAACACCGGCGCGTACCACGCCTCCAAGTGGGCTCTGGAAGGCCTGTCCGAGTCGCTCGCGATGGAGGTCGCCCCGTTCGGCATCAAGGTGACGCTGGTCGAGCCGGGCGGCTTCGCCACCGACTGGGGCGGCTCGTCGGCGGTGCACGCCGAGCCCAACCCGGTCTACCAGCCGCTGCGGGATCTGCTCGTCGAGCAGCTCGGCAAGACCGAGTACGGCGACCCCACCGCCGCCGGCCACGCCTTGCTCCAGATCGTTGACGCGGAGAACCCGCCGCTGCGGGTGCTCTTCGGCAGCCAGCCCGTCGACATCGTCAAGTACGTCTACGGCCAGCGTCTGCAGACCTGGTCCGACTGGGAGCACGTCGCCCACGCCGCCCAGGGCTGACCCATGCCCGGCCGCCTCGCACCCGCCCGCTCAGGGCGATCGCGAGGCGGCCGATCAGTGTTTACGCTCCGCAACCGCACAGAGGAAGGACCGCGAACATGGCTGGACGAGTCGAGGGCAAGGTCGCGTTGATCACCGGCGCGGCACGAGGGCAGGGGCGCGCGGACGCCGTGCGGCTTGCTCAGGAAGGCGCGGACATCATCGCGGTCGACATCGCCGGCCCGCTGCCGGGCGTCGACTACGACTCGCCGACGCCCGAGGACCTGGCGGAGACGGTAGGTCTGGTCGAGAAGCTCGATCGGCGGATCGTCTCGGCGAAGGTCGACGTCCGCGACGCTGCGGCGCTCAAGGCCGCGATCGACTCCGGGGTGGCCGAGCTGGGCCGGCTGGACGTGATCGTGGCCAACGCCGGGATCTGTATCCCGCGGCCCTGGGACAAGGTCACTCCGGAGATTTACCAGAACACGATCGACACCAACGTCACCGGTGTATGGAACACGGTGATCGCCGGCGCGCCGTACCTCGTCGAGGCCGGTGGCGGATCGGTCATCATCATCAGCTCCGCGGCGGGGCTGAAGGTGCAGCCGTTCATGGTTCCGTACACGACCAGCAAGTGGGCGGTGCGCGGGATGGCCAAGGCGTTTGCCGCCGAGTTGGGCCAGCACAACATCCGGGTCAACAGCGTGCACCCGACCGGGGTGAACACACCGATGGGCACGGGCGACATGCAGACGGTGCTCGGTGAGGCGATCGCCGGCTACCCCCGGCTGGGCGGCATGTTCACCAACATGTTGCCGGTCGAGGGCACCGAGCCCGAGGACGTGGCGAATACGGTGCTGTTCCTCGCCTCGGACGAGTCGAAGTTCATCACCGCGCACGAACTGGCGCCGGACGCCGGCAACACCGAGTTCTGACCCGCCTGACCCCTTCCGGGCGGCGGGGCCGCGGGTGCGGCCCCGCCGCCCGTGCGCGTCTCGCGGAGGTCACCGCGGGATGCTGATCGAGCGGAGGGCGAGGGCCAGCCAGCGGGCGCGCACCGGGGGCGGCTGGTCGGTGGGCGCGGTGTTGACCAGCAGGTAGATGTCGCCGACGGTGACGTCGGGGTAGATGTCGCCCTCGGTCTGGCCGGCGCGGATGAGCTGCGTCATGGCTGCCTCCGCGCGTTGCTCGGCGTCCGGGGCGCCGACGTAGGCCCCGAGGCTCTTGGCGGCGGCCTTCGCTGCGTGGTTGACGGCGGCTGCGTCGAGGACGCGCCCCAGGAATCCAGCGATCTCGTCGGCGGCGCGCGCGCCTTCGCTGACGCGCCGACCGGCTGCTTCGGCGTCCGCCGCCGTCTGGTCGGTGAAGTCGCCGAGCACGGCTGCGATCAGCTCAGTTTTGTTGGGGAAGTGCCGGTAGAGCGTACCCACCGCCACGCCGGCGGCGGCGGCGATCTCGTCCATGCCCACCTCGACGCCGTGCGCGCTGATCTGGTCTCTGGCGGCCGCCAGGATCTTGGCGCGGTTGCGGATCGCGTCGGCGCGCAGGGGGCGCGAAGGTGTCATTCGGTTGCTCCTGGGTTGCGCGGCCGAGTGCGGGGTTGGCATTAACGTGAACTATGGTTCATGATGAAGATGAACTAAGTTCATCTTAGCCGAATGAGGTGCGCAATGAATAAGACAGCCCTGGTCACCGGTGCTTCGTCCGGCATCGGTGAGGCCACCGCCCGCAAGCTCCAGGAGTTGGGCTTCATCGTCTACGGCGCGGCCCGCCGCCTCGACCGGCTGGAGAAACTCGCTGCGGACGGCATCCGGCCGCTGGCGATGGACGTCACCGACGACGACTCGATGCGGACCGGCGTCGAGCAGATCATCGCCGAGACCGGCCGCGTCGACGTGCTGGTGAACAACGCCGGCTATGGCTCGTACGGCGCGATCGAGGACGTGCCGCTGGCCGAGGCGCGTCAGCAGTTCGAGGTCAACGTCTTCGGGGCCGCTCGCCTCGCCCAGCTCGTCCTGCCGCACATGCGCGAGCAGGGCAGCGGAACCATCGTCAACGTCACGTCGATGGGCGGGAAGCTCTACACCCCGTTCGGCGGCTGGTACCACGGCACCAAGTTCGCTCTCGAGGCGATCAGCGACTGCCTGCGCCTGGAGGCCAAGCCGTTCGGCGTCGACGTGGTCGTGATCGAGCCGGGCGGTATTCAGACCGAATGGGGTGGCATCGCCGCGGAGAAGCTCAAAGAGTCCTCCGGGCGCGGCGCCTACGCACGGCAGGCCCGCGCGGTCGCCGGCGGCATGGCGGCGAACGCCGACAGCGGTCGCAACTCCTCGCCGCCGTCGGTCATCGCCGACGCGATCGGCAAGGCCGTGACCGCCCGGCGTCCGAAGACCCGTTACGCGGTCGGGTTCGGCGCTCGCCCGCTGATCGCCGTGCGTCGGATCGTGTCCGACCGCGTCTTCGACAGCCTCATCTCCCGGGCGTCCGGCGTGCCCGCGAAGTAGGTACGCCGGCGCTCAGGCCAGGAGCTGCCACCAGCCGTCGACCTGCGGCGGCGCGTCGACGTCGACGCGCTCGCCCGGTCGCGGCACGGCCAGCCGGACCTCACGCGCTTTGGCCTCCTTCCAGAGGCGGTCGGCCGGCTCCGCCCAGTCGTGGAGGGCGAGGTTGAACGTGGCCCAGTGCAGCGGGATCAGCAGCTCACCGCGGACGTCGCGGTGCGCGACCACCGCCTCTTCCGGCGTCATGTGGATGTCCGGCCAGCTCGGCCCGTACGCGCCGACCTGCATCAGCGTGACGTCGAACGGGCCGTGGGTCGCACCGATGGCGGCGAAGTCCGGGAAATAGCCGGTGTCACCGGTGTAGAAGACGCGCCGTTTCGCGCCGGCCACCACCCACGAGGCCCACAGCGTGTTGTCCCGGGAGAACGCGCGGCCCGAGAAGTGGCGGGCCTCGGTCGCGGTGAACCGCACTCCCGCGACGACGACGCTCTCGTCCCAGTCCAGCTCCACGATGCGGTCAGCGGGGACACCCCACCGCTCCAGATGCGCGCCGATGCCGAGCGGCACCAGGAACGGCACCTCCTGCAGCCGGACCAACCCCCGCACGGTCGGCCCGTCCAGATGGTCGTAGTGGTCGTGGGAGATGACCACCGCGTCGACTCGCGGCAACTGGGCCAGCGGCACCGGGTTCGGGTGCAACCGACGTGGTCCGACGAGGGACGACGGCGAGCAACGCTCGCTCCAGACCGGGTCGAACAGGACCCGGCATCCTTCGATCTCCACCAGCGCCGAGGAGTGGCCGTACCAGGTGACGTGCAGCCCGTCGGGGGAGAGCACGTCGGCGGCGGCAGTGGTCACGACCGGCACCGAGCCGGCCGGATGCCTGCGGTGCCGGCTCGCCGCCCACTCCCGAAGCATTTTCAGCGCCTGACCGCTGGAGAGCACGCTGGCCGGCACGCGGTTGCGGAACGCTCCGCCGCGGTACTGCGGCGAGCGTCGTACCCGCTCGGCCCGCTCACCCGACGGCCTCGCACCGAGCTCGCCCAGAACGTCTCGCGCCGCCCAGAGGATCGCGCTGACTCCGGCCACCGCGGCGGCCCCGGCGATCCCGCGTCGAGTGCTGCTCTTCACGAGGTGCCCCCCTCATATGTCCCGGATCGTTGCTTCTCCCTCATCATCTCCACTCCGAGCCGATGCGAAGCCGGGGCCCCCGCGTCCGGTCACGCGGATCGCAGCAGCAACGCGCACGACGGCACCCCGCCGCCGTTGGTCACCACGGCGACCCGGGCATCCGGCACCTGACGGGCGCCCGCCTGCCCCCGTAGCTGGAGCATCGCCTCCCGGACGAACCCGTAACCGTGCAGCCTGCCGGCGGACAACTGGCCGCCGTGCGGGTTGAGCGGTAGTGCTCCGTCCGGCGCGATGGTCTTGCCGCCCGCCACGAAGTCCGTGGCCTCGCCGGGTCCGCAGAACCCGAGTCCTTCGAGCCACGACACGGCGTTGAAGGTGAACCCGTCGTAGAGCAGCGCCACGTCGACGTCGGTCGGCCGGAGGTCGGTGCGGGTCCACAGGTGGGCGGCCGGCCCCTGGGACTGGGGGAGGTGGTCGAGGGTGTCCTGGTCCCAGGACAGCCGCTCGAGGATCTGCGTGCCGACGGCCTCCACCAGGACGGGACGCGTGGGTAGATCCGCCGCGGTCTCGACCGCGGACACGACCACCGCGGTGGCACCGTCCACCGGGACGTCACAGTCGTAGAGTCCGAACGGTGTCGACACCGGCCGCGCCGCGAAGTAGTCGTCGAGCGTGATCGGTTCCCGGTAGACCGCCTCGGGATTCCGGGCGGCGCCGGCCCGCGCGGTCACCGCGATGTGTCCGAAGACCTCCCGCCCGACGGCGTAACGGTGCAGGTAGTGCGACGCGTGCATCCCGATCCACTGGGCGGCCGACGAGGCGCCGAAGGGCAGCCGCCACTCCGACAGCCCGGTCGCCCGTGCCTGCGGCTCCGCCCATCGACCGGACCGCTGGAGCGCGGTGAGCGACGACTCCCACACCGTGCGGAAGCAGAGCACGTGCCGGCAGAGCCCGGAGGCGACCGCGAGCATCGCGGTGATGATCGATCCCGACTGCCCGGGAACCTCCCCGGCGCCGTTGACCCACACCGGGGCCAGCCCCAGCGCCTGCGATACCGGCGTGACGCCCCCCTCGGTCATCCCGATGTGGGCGGACGGGCCGGGGTAGGTGGACAGGCCGTCGATATCAGCGAGGGTCAGACCGGCGTCGGCGACCGCGGCCCGGCAAGCCTCGACGGTGAGCGCGAGCGGGTCCACCATGAGCCGCCGGCCCACCCGGGACTGGCCCACCCCGGTCAGCGCCACCCGGTCCTCGAAGCGGGTCGCCCGGCCGGCGGCGGTGGTGCGTCGCAGCGCGGGGGTGAGGTCACGGGGTTCGGGCAGCGGCCCGGGCCCCTGCTCGCGCTCGGTGTCCGGGTCCGGTTCGAAGTCGGGGATCCAGACGTCCCCCTCCGGGGACGGGCGATGGTCGAACCGTACGCGCACCCGCATGCCGATGCGGACGTCGTCCGGCGGACAGCCGACCACGTTCGTCGTCAGGCGGGCCTCCGGGGACTCCTCGATCGCCACGATCGCGATCGCGAACGGGGGAGGGAAGGACCGTAGCCAGGCTTGGCGGGTGACGGTCACCGCCACCACCGTGCCGCGCCCGCTCGTCGGCTCGAGCCCGATCTCGGTGCTGCCGCACGTGGGACAGCACGGCATCGGCGGATGGAACCAGCGCCGGCAGCCCGAACAACGCGACATGCGCAACGTGCCGTCGGCGCCGGACGACCAGAAGGCGGCGGTCGCCAGGGTCGGCTGCGGCAGGGGGCGATCGTCTCCGGTCACGCTGTCTCCCTCACCCGGCCGGCAACTCCTCCTTGTTGGGGGAGGTGACCTACGCTACATTGAACACTCTATCAGTCAATATCGCGCCGTCAGTGAATCCTCCCGGCAGCGTGGCCCGGGCGAGACTTGAAGGAACTGACATGCATCGACGTGACGACGTCGTCCTGCGGGACGTGGTCGAACGCAACGCGCTCGAGACGCCTGACCGTGAGTGTTTGATCGTGGAGCCGGAGGGCACGAGCTGGACCTGCGCCTCGGCTCGCGACGAGGGGTACCGGGCGGCCAACGCGCTCCGGACGCTCGGTGTCGCCCGGGGCGACCGTGTGATGATCATGCTGCCCAACGGGTCCGACTGGATCCGGGCGTGGCTCGGCGTGTCGTTCCTGGGCGCCGTCGTCGTCCCGGTCAACGTCTCCTACCGAGGCCCGCTGCTGGCGTACCTCGTGCGGGACACCGCGCCCGTCCGCATCATCAGCGCGGGGGCACTGGCAGAGCGGTTCGCGGAGATCGACGGCGCACCCCAGCTCCTCGTCGACCCCGCGGTGCTGCGGGAAGGCTCCGTCGAGCCGCCGGCGCTGACCGCCCCGCTGGAGGCGTGGGACCTGGCAGCCGTCAACTACACGTCCGGTACCACCGGAGACTCCAAGGGCGTGCTCACGACCTACACCCAAGTCCGCGCGACCGGTACGCCGTGGGAAGACCGGTTGGAGCCCGGCGACACCTATCTGTCGGTGATGCCGATGTTCCACATCTCCGGCACGGTCCCGCTCACCGCGGTGTGGGCGCTCCGGGGCAACTTCGTCCTCTGCAGTCACTTCGAGGGCAAGCGCTTCCTCGACATCGCCCGCCGCTACGGCACCACGATGGCGTTCCTGCTCGGCCCCATGGCGGGGTACCTCGCGTCGTTGCCCCCCACCCCCTCCGACGCCGACAACCCGATCCGCCGGATGATCGTGGTGCCGCTGCCCGCAGACGTCGACGGCTTCCTCCAGCGGTACGGGATCGAGGAGCTCTGCCAAGTCCACGCGATGACCGAGTTGCCGCCGCCGGTCGTCACCCGCGGCCGGATCACAGATCCCACCTCGTGCGGCCCGGTGTCGGCCGGGTTCGAGTTACGGGTCGTCGACGAGCACGACATCCCGGTTCCCACGGGTGAGCCCGGCGAGCTGATCGTTCGAGCTCAGGATCCGTGGGTGATCACCCATGAGTACCTGAACAAGCCGGAGGAGACGGCCAGGGCCTGGCGGAACGGCTGGTTCCACACCGGCGACCAGGTGCGGCTGGACGAGCGGGGCGAAGTGCACTTCGTCGACCGGATCAAAGACGCGATCCGCCGGCGGGGCGAGAACATCTCCAGCCTCGAGGTCGAGCGGGAGATCGTCCGCCATCCCGCGGTCAGGGAAGCCGCGTGCGTCCCGGTGCCGGCGGAGTTCGGCGAGGACGAAGTCATGGCCTATCTCCTGCTGGGCGAGGACGCCACGATCGACCTTCCCGAGCTGGTGGCGTTCCTGTCGCAGCGGCTGGCGCACTTCGCGGTGCCCCGGTACTTCGAACTGGTCGACGAGCTGCCCCGCACGCCGACGATGAAGGTACGCAAGACCGACCTGCGTAAGCGGGGAGTGTCGGAGGCCACCTGGGACCGGGAGGCGGCCGGGATCACGCTACGCCGCGCCTGACCGTTCGAGAAAAGCACCTCGCTTCCCGGCCGGGAAGCGAGGTGCTTTTCGTGATGCGTCAGCGGTAGCGAATCGCTCCGCGGACCGTGGTGCCGGCGTGCATGGCCGCGAACCCCTCGTTGATCTGCGCGAGCGTGAACTCCTGGGTGATCATCTCGTCCAGCCGCAGCGCGCCGCTGCGGTAGAGATCCACCAGCCGCCGGAAGTCGTCCTGCGGGTTCGCCTCTCCGTAGACGTGCCCGAGAAGGCGCTTGTTCGACATCGCGAAATCGAACAGTGACACCGCCGCGGTCGTCTCGGCGAGCGGGGCGACCGAGGTGATCACGCACCGGCCACCCTTGGAGGTGAGAGCGAGCGCCTGGCCGAGCAACTCGCCGTGCATCACGCCCACGGTGATGAGGACGACGTCCGCCATCACACCGTGCGTCAGGTCGCGGACCAGGCCGGTGGCGTCCTCGACGCTCGCGGCGGAGTGCGTGGCACCGAACTCCGCGGCGCGCCGTCGCCGGTACTCACCCGGCTCCACGGCCACGATCGTCGACGCCCCCGCGATCCGGGCGCCCTGCACCGCGCTGGTGCCGACACCGCCCACTCCGATCACGACCACCACGTCGCCCGGCTGTACCCGGCCGACCTTCGTCGCGGCGCCGACGCCGGTCGTCACGCCGCAGCCGATCAGCGCCGCGACCTCGAGCGGCACGTCCGCGTCGATCGCGACGACCTGGGTCTCCGAGACCGTCGTGTAGGGCGAGAACGTGCCCAGCTGGCAGAAGGCGCCGATGTCCTCGCCCTTGAGGTGGCGCCGGTAGGTGCCGTCCGGGGCGTATCCGGTGAGCGCGAACGCGCCCAGATCGCACAGGTTGGCCCGGCCGGTCACACACCAGCGGCACTGCCCGCAGCTGGGTACCGGGTGCAGGATGACGTGGTCACCCTGCTTCACCCGGGTCACCTGCGACCCGACGTCGACCACCACTCCGGCACCCTCGTGGCCGGCGACCATCGGTCCGGGCAGCGGGACGTCGCCGGTGACCAGGTGGTCGTCGGAGTGGCACAGGCCGGAGGCGGTCAGCTCGACCAGCACCTCGCGCTCGCGGGGCGCGTCCAGCTCGATTTCCTCGATCTTGTACGGCTCACCCACGCCGTACAGGACGGCGGCGTCGACCTTCATCGGCGGCTCCCTCTCCGACTCGTCACAGCTTGACCAGGACGCTCTTGTGCTCGGTGTAGGCGTCGAGCGCGGCGGTGCCGAACTCCCGCCCGATCCCCGACTGCTTGAACCCACCGAACGGAACGGTGGCGGAGAGGTCCCCGTAGGTGTTGACCCAGACCACTCCGGCCCGCAGCGACGCCGCGACCCGGTGGGCACGCGAGAGGTCCCGTGTCCAGACACCCGCGCCGAGACCGAAGTTGGTGTCGTCGGCCAGTCGCAGGACCTCGGACTCGTCGTCGAACGGGATCACGGTGACGACGGGGCCGAAGATCTCCTCGCGGGCGATGCGCATCGTGTTGTCGGCGCCGGCGAAGACGGTCGGCCGCACGAAGTACCCCCGGTCGCCGACCCGGTCGCCGCCGTGGGCGAGGGTGGCCCCGCCCGCGACACCGGCCTCGATGTAGCCCCGCACGCGGTCGAACTGCGCGGCGGACACGAGCGGACCGAGCTGCGTCGCCGGATCGAACCCGTCGCCGACCACCATCTGCGCCGAGCCCGCCGCGAGCGCCTCGACGACGGCGTCGTGGATGGGGCGTTCCACGAACAGCCGGGTTCCGGCGAAGCAGACCTGCCCGGAGTTCGCGAAGACGGCCATCAGCGCGCCGGGGATCGCCGCCTCGAGGTCGGCGTCGGCGAAGAGGATGTTGGGGCTCTTCCCGCCCAGCTCCAGGGTCACCCGCTTCAACGTCGCGGCCGCCTCGCGCTGGATCAGCTTGCCGGTCGCCGTGGAGCCGGTGAAGGCGATCTTGTCGACGCCGGGGTGCGCGACGAGCGCGGCGCCCACGTCGCCCGGTCCCTGGAGGACGTTGACCACCCCCGGGGGTATCCCGGCCTCCAGGCACAGTTCGGCGATCCGGACGGCAGTCAGGGGTGTCTGCTCAGCCGGCTTGGCGATCACGGTGTTGCCGCAGGCCAGTGCCGGGACGATCTTCAGCAGTGGATTGGTCACCGGAGCGTTCCACGGGGCGATGCCCGCGCACACGCCGACCGGCTCCCGGCGGGTGTAACCGAAGATCGGGTCGTCGGTGGCGAGCACGGTGCTCTCCACCTTCGTCGGCCACCCGGCGAAGTACCGGATCATCGCCACGGCCGAGCCGATCTCGTACTGCGCGAACGCGAGCGGCATGCCGTTCTCGAGCACGTCGAGGGCGGCCAGCTCGGCAGTGGCGCCTTCCACCAGATCGGCCAGCCGGTGGAGAACCGCCTCGCGGCGGGCCCGTGGCAGGCCGCTCCACCGGCGGTCGGCGAAGGCGGCCCGGGCGGCCGTGACGGCGCGGTCGACGTCCTCGGTGCCGGCCCTGGCGACCTGGCCGAGTTCCTCCTCGGTGGTGGGATCGATGACGGTGAACCGCTCGCCGCGGGCGGCGTCGACGAGCTCACCGTCGATGAGCAGCCGGCCCGGCCGGTCCCGGAAGCGTTCGGCGGCGGCGGAGCGGGACAGGGTAGCGGTCATCGGCTCTCCTTTGAACCAGGCTCTCCTCGAACGGGGACGCGAGCGGAAGACGCTCAGGAGGTCGGGTCGAAGAACTTCGGGTAGGACTCGCTCCACGCGTTGTTGACGACGACCGCGCGCTTCTCGTCCTCGAGGGTCACCAGGCCCTCACGCCACCGGGGACCGTCCTCGAACGGGGAGGGGGGCATCCGGCCGCCGTCGGGGTGGATCGGTCGCCAGACCCAGACGCCGTCGTCGCCGAGGTCGTGCCGTGCGTGGGCGTAGTAGCCCTGATCGTCCAGCTCCACCTCACCCGGGATGGCCGTCTGCAGAACCGGCGGACCGTCGGTGCGCTGGATGAGCGCGAGGCGGAAGTTCTCGTTGCTCCAGATCAGGTGTCCGGCGTGGACGGCGCCGTCCTCGAACTCGGTGACGAACGCGGTCCACGCGCTCTCCAGACCGTGCAGATAACGGCTGGCCACCCAGGAGTGCCCCTGGCGCAGGTAGACCTCGTCGTGGAAGAAGTAACCGCGGGCCGGCCGGCCGTCCACGACGGCCTCGGGGCAGCGGTAGACCCGTGAGGTGTAGACCAGCGGTTCCTCGGCGTCCGGAATGGCGTACTGCATCACCTCGCCGATCAGCGTGCCCTCGGCCTCGACGAAGCCGCGGTCGCGCCACCGCGCCGATGTGGTGTCCTCAACGAACACGAAGCGCGGGTCGGGCTCGGGATGCCACCAGCCGTAGCGGCCGTCCGCGTCGCGCCCGACCTCGCAGATGCCGCGGTGGGCACGGTTCGCCGATCCGCGGTGGGCCAGCACGGCATCCGGCTTGTCGGCTTCGTAGTAGAAGAGGCTGACCGCGACCTCGTCGCGGATATGGCGCTGCGGAGCGGCGCGATATCCGTCCTCGGTGACGAACGCCCCATAGAGGTAGTGCCCGACGAGGGGAAGCCCCATGACCGTGGTCTCGTTGCGAATCGCTCGCTCGGGGTCCGGGGCGGCCAGCCCGACGACCGGCTGGAAACCGAAGGAGCCGACGGATCGGGTGACAGGGCGCCGATCGCTGCGGGTCATCGTTCCTCCTGTATAGGTGTGAATCTAATGACATCGTGTCAGTCTCTGACTATGGCGTCTAGTCTTTGGCGAGGGTGGCGAACGGCCGCCCGGCGAGGGAGGACGACTGTGGTAACGATGGCGGGCCGGGTAGCGCTGGTCACCGGCGGCGGAACCGGCCTGGGGCTCGGTATCGCCCGCGAGTTGGCGAGGGAAGGCGCACATGTGGTCCTCGCCTCCCGGCGCGCCGAACATCTGGAGGCCGGGGTCCGGGTGATCACCGAGGACGGTGGATCCGCGAGTGCCCGCGTGGTCGACATCCGCGACGCCGATGCGGTGCAGGCACTGGTCGCCGACGTGGTGGACGCCCACGGCAGGCTGGACGTGCTGGTCAACAACGCCGCGGGCAACTTCGTGGTGCCGGCCGAGGACTACACCCCCAACGGCTGGCGGACGATCGTCGACATCGTCCTGACCGGGACTTTCCTGTGTTCCTGGGCCGCTGCGCGGCACTGGATCGCGCGGGGGTACGGCGGCTCGATCATCAACATCGTGTCGACGCACATCTACAGCGGCTGCCCCGGCGTGGCCGCGTCGGCTGCGGCCAAGGCCGGCGTCGCCAACCTCACCCAGACGCTGGCCGTCGAGTGGGGCGCGCACGGTATCCGGGTCAACGCGATCGCACCCGGCGTCTTTCCGAACCCCACGGTGCAGGCGCAGATGCACGCGGAGGAGTCGCTCGACGCTGCCCGCGAGCGAGCGGCGCGTACGGTGCCGCTCGGCCGGGCGGGTGAGGTCCACGAACTGGGCCGTGCCGCGGTGTTTCTGGCCTCCGACGACGCCGCCTACGTCACCGGTCACACCCTCGTGGTCGACGGGGGCAACTGGCTGCGCCGCGGCCACCTGATGCCGGAATACCAGACGGTCCCCCAGCAGATGGTGGCGCGCGGGCTCCGCTGAGCCAGGCGTCCGTTCAGCCGGGAGCCGGCTCGGTCAGCAGCCGTCCGGCGTGCACCGGGCCGGCTCCGAACCGGTGCTCCAGCAGCCGGGCACGACGCAGGAACAGGTGTGCGCCGCTCTCGTCGGTGAATCCCATTCCGCCGTGGTTCTGCACGTCGTCCGCGGCGTTGTCGACCGCGGCGGCGGTGGCGACCAGCTTGGCGGCGGCGGCCTGGAACGCGGCGTCCTCCCGTCCTTCAGCCAGCACGAGCCCGGCATAGATGGTCTGCGCCGTCGCGGACTCGCAGCGAACGCCCATCTCGGCGCACCGGTGGGCGACGGCTTGGAACGCGCCGATCGGCCGGCCGAACTGACGGCGGGTGCCGGCGTACGCCACCGAGCGGTCCCGTGCGGCCTCGGCGACGCCGCACGACGTCGCCGCGGTCAGTACTTCCGCACGCCACCGCAGTGCCGGATAGCGGCCGTGCACCACCGGCCGGGCGCCGTCGAGATCGGCCAGCGTCAGCCGCACACCGCGGTCGAGCCCCTGCACCAGGGTCGTCGGAGGCAGGTCCGCAGCGCGCAGCAGCGCGAAGTCGGACTCCACGACGGCCAGCACGTAGCGGGCGCCGGGCCGGTCGGACACCAGGAACCGGCCGCTCACCGCGGCGCCGCCGCGAGCGCGCGGATCCCGGAAGGGCTCCGCGAGGGCGGCCGGGGCGTCGTCGCCCGTCAGCTCCGCCACCAGGGCGGTGTTCCCCGCCGCCGCCGCGAGGTGTGCTGCCAGCACCGTGGATACGACCGGGCCGGGAGTGAGGCGCCGCCCGAGCTCGCGGGCCACCAGCAGCTCTTCGGCGATCCCGTAGCCTGCGCCGCCTGCCTCCTCGCTCAGGCCCAGCCCGAACAGGCCCAGCTCGGCGAACCCCGCCCACGCGGCTCGGCTGACGGGACGAGCGTCACCGGGCTCGTCGTTGTGCGCCCGCACCCGATCGAGCGGCAGGCGATCGTCGAGGAACGCGCCGATGGCGTCGACGATCTGTCGTTCTTCGACGTCGGGAAGCAGATCCATCGGGGCTCCCTCAGCTCGCGCGGGGCAGGCCGAGGACCCGCTCCGCGATGATCGTGCGCTGGATGTCCTTGGTGCCCGCGGCGATGGTCGAACGCAGGCTGTTGAGGTAGGCATGGGTCCACCGGCCGTCGCCGTCGCGACCGCCGAGCACGGCGCCGTCGCCGACGACGTCCATCGCCAGCCGGTAGACGCGCTGCCACACGGTGCTGTAGTGGTACCGCAGCATCGAGCCCTCCGGACCCGGCGCTCCGCTGCGCGCGATCCGGGAGATGCCGAGGTACGTCATCGCCCGTAGCGACGCGACTTCGGCGCGGACCCTGGCCAGCTCGCGCGCGATGCCGTCGTCGGAGATCGCGGGGCGTGCGCCGTCCGGGCCGGGAAGCACCCGGGCCGCGTCGAGCAAGTCCTCGACTTGCCGGGCGAGCTCGATCTGCTCGGCCATGAACGCGGTGCCGCGCTCGAACGACAGCGTCGACATCGCCACCGACCAGCCCGCGTTGATCTCGCCCACCACGTTCGCCAGCGGAATCCGGACGTCGTCGTAGAAGACTTCGCAGAAATCCAGTTCGCCGTTGAGCGTCGGGATGGGACGGATGGTGATTCCGGGGGACCGCATGTCGCACACGACCCAGCTGATGCCGCGGTGTTTCGGCGCCTGCGGGTCGGTCCGGACCAGCAGCTCCTGATAGTCGGCGACGCTCGCGTAGCTGGTCCAGATCTTGGTGCCGTTGACGACGAGGTCGTCTCCGTCGACGACGGCGCGGGTCGAGAGAGAGGCGAGGTCGGATCCGGCGCCGGGCTCGCTGAATCCCTGGCACCAGATGTGTTCGCCGCGCAGGATCGGAGGCAGGTACGCGGCCTTCTGCGCAGCCGTCGCGCGGCTGATCAGCGTGGGCCCGGCATGGGCGAGCCCCACGAAGCAGGTGCCCAGCGGTGGTGCCTCGGCACGGGCGTACTCCTCGTACCAGATCATCTGCTCCAGCAGATCGAGCCCGCGCCCGCCGTACTCGGTGGGCCACGCGATGCCCGCCCAGCCGCCGTCGTACTGGGTTCGCTGCCAGGCCAGGTCGTACTCCCGGCGCTCGGCCAGGTCGAGCGGGCGCGCCTGTTTGGGTACGTGTTCGGCGAGCCAGGAGCGCACCTGTTCCCGGAAGTCGCGTTCCGCCGCGGTCAGCGCGAGGTCCACCGTCCAACTCCTCCGTATCTGGGAATCGAAAACGCGCGTGGGCTGATCAGGTGATCGCCCCGGCCTCCTTGAGCGCGGCGATCCGGTCCCAGTCCAGGCCCGATTCCAGCAGCACCAACTCCGTGTCGGCGCCGAGCGCGGGGGCGGGGACGGGGTCGGGCCGGGCGCCGTCGAACTGGATCGGCGGGGTGACGACGTCGACCGTGCGTCCGCCGTCGAGCGGCAGCGTGCGGGTGTAGCCGTTGGCCCGGACCTGCGGGTCGGCCGCGACTTCCCGTGGGGACTGGACGACCGACCAGACTCCGCGTTGCCTGCTCAGGACGTCCCGCCACTCGTCCAGCGGACGGGCGGCGAAGATCGCCTCCAGCTCGCGGACGCAGGCGGTGTTGTTCTCCCGACGGGCGGCGGCGTCGGCGAACCGGGGGTCGTCGGCCAGGTCGCGCCTTCCGACGACCTCCATCAGCGGTGCCCAGAACCGGTCGGATTCGAGCATCACGAGAGTGACGTGCCTGCCGTCCGCCGTGGCGTAGGTGTTGGAGAGCACGTTGGGCGGCCGATCGTGCTGCGGCCGGGGAGCCGCGTCGATCCCGTACAGGCCGGACGCCGCGATGTGGGGCGCGGTCGCCCAGACGGCCGCGCCGAGGAGGCTGGTGTCGACGACCGGTGCCTGTCCGGTGCGCTCCCGGTGGAACAGCGCCCCCGCCACCCCACCGGCGGTGTACAGACCGGCCTGCAGATCGCCGAACGCGCCACCCGGCATCGGCGGTGGCCCGTTCTCGAGGCCCGTGTCGGAGACGAAGGCCAGTCCACCGCGTGCCCAGTAGGAGGCGAAGTCGAAGCCACCGACATCCGCCTCCGCGCCCTGGGGACCCAGCCCGCTGCCCTTGGCATAGATGAGCCGGGGATTCGCCGCCCGCAGGTCGTCCACGTCGACGCCGAGCTTGCGGCGCACCGGCGGCAGGTAGTTGGTCAGGAAGACGTCGACGGTGGCCGCCAGTGCGAGCAGCACCTCCCGTGCCTCGGGTCGGGTGAGGTCCAGCCCGACGCTGCGTTTGCCCCGGCTCATCAGCTGGAACATGAAGTCGACGTCGGCGCCGGCCAATCCGGAGAGCACCAGGCCGCGCATCGGATCTCCGTGGGCCGGATGCTCGATCTTGATGACCTCGGCGCCCCAATCCGCCAGCGCTACCCCGGCGGACGGGATGTATCCCCAGGTCGCGAGCTCGAGTACCCGGATGCCCTCGAACACCTTCGTCATCGCTTCCGTCCTCCTTCGTCCGAGCGCGGGGGACCGACGGCGACGAGTTGCGTCGCCGTCGCGATCGTGGAGCCGGAGACGTCGGTGAGGGTTCCGCCGGAGGTTCCGATGCGGCCGGCGGCCGACCCGACGGTGGTCAGGCGTCGCCAGGCGTCACCTCCGTCGTCCGCGCCCTCCGGTGTGGCGGACCGGATCCACGGGCCGCCCGCCCAGGTCACCGACAGATCGATGCTGAACGAGCGGGTGCGATCCGCGTGCAGGCCCTCGATGACGGTCTCGGCCAAGTGAGCGTCGAACAGCATCAGATCGTCCGCCTGGCGACTCACCGCGTCCGGAGGCGGGCCGCCCGATCGTCGGATCCACAGCTCTACCCGCGGCCCGTGGAGTGCGAACGCGTCGGACGTCGCGGGGAAGTGGATCGTCCGTCGCTCGAAGGCGCTGTCGAAGGCGTTCTTCGTGTCCCGCCAGGTGCCGGGGCACGCGGACGGGTCGGCCCGCGGCGGCGGGGTGGGCTCCGGAGCGGGGAGCAGGTCCGGCCGGACGAACCACGACGCGAGGGTCACGCGCGTCTGGCCGTCCTGGGTGAGCCGGACGTTGACCGCGCTCGAGGAACGGCCGAGCCGGACGTCGGTCGCCTCGATCCGGAACGGTCCGACCAGCGTGGGGGAGACGAACGAGATCCGGGCGGCGAGCGCGACCGAGCCCGATGGTGCGAACGCGGCGGCGCCGGTGAGGGCCGCCGCGGAGCTGAATCCGCCGAACGCGCGTCCGGCGAAGGCCCAGAACGGCGGCACCGTCCCGAGGTGTGCGGGGCCGTCCGGGACGAGCGTGGGGAGTCGCTCCCCGATGCCATGGAACGTCACACTGACGGAGTGTACAGTCAGTGTCGGTCAGTCTGATGAAAGGGACCGAATATGGGTAGGGAGCTCGCCGAGTTGCCCCGGATCGAGTGGCGGCCCGAGTACGCCGAGGACCCCGTACCGCATTTCGTGCGGGGGTACGAGACTGTCGGTCCGCTGTTCGGCCTGAACGTGCCGAACGCCAACCCCGGCATGGTCTTCCTGATCGGAGCCGAGGCCAACGAACTCGTCCTGAAGGACGTCGACACGTTCCAGTGGGGACCGGTGTACGCCCCCGTCCGGAAGGTGTGGGGCGAGGAGGCGCTGGTCGCGCTCGACGGTCCGCCCCACCGCAGCTGGCGCAAAACGATGCAGCCCGGGGTCACCGGCGGTGCACTCATGCGGCAGTTCGGGATGATGCGCGAGGTCATCGCCAAGCACCTCGACGGCTGGGCCGACCGCGCGGTGGCCGTGGACGACGCGCTGCGCCACATGATCTTCGAGGTCGCCGCGCGGGCGTTCTGCGGGATCACCGACGTGGGGCTCATGCGCGAGTTCACCACCGAGTACGAGCGGATGATGGCGGCGGGCACCGATCCGATGGTCGACGCGTCCTTCGGGATGGACGGCGAAGCCGGTGCGCGGGTCCGGGGAATGCTGCGACCGCTGATCGCGAGCGCCCGGGACCGTGGGACGCAGGACAACGTACTCGAGGTGCTGGCGACCACGGCAGACGAGACGGGCGCTCCGCTCGACCCGGAGGCGATCGCCGCGCAGGTCCTCGTGCTGATGCTCGCCGGGCACGAGACGACGGCCTCGGTCTCGTCGTTCCTGCTGTGGCTGCTCGGCGCACATCCGGAGCAGTCGCAGCGCGTGCGGGAGGAGATCGACACGCTGCCGGACGAGACCAGCGTGGGGATCCTCCGGCGCAGCCCGTACCTCAACGACGTGCTGATGGAGACCGAACGTCTCTACCCTCCGTTGCCGATCATCGGCCGGGCGGTGTCCCGGGACGTCGAGTTCGCCGGATTCACCATCCCCGCCGGAACGTTCATCCAGCTCTCACCCGCGGCCACCCACCGGCTCCCGGAACTGTTCGCCGACCCGGACATGTTCGATCCGGACCGGTTCGCGGAGCCGCGCGCCGAGCACCGGCGTCACCGGTACGCCCTGATCGGGTTCGCCGGCGGGCCCCGAGTGTGCCTGGGAATGCCGTTCGCCAAGGTCGAGATGGGCGAGCTACTGGTCCAGGTCTACCGCCGCTTCGACTTCACCGCCGTCAACCAGAACCCGCCCCGGATCCACCGCGGGCAGACCGCGGTGCCGGGCGAACCCATCGAGATCACGTTCACCACCCGGGCACCCAGCCTGGTGGCGTGAGGAGGAACCGTGCCGCTGCAGCCGGACATGAAGCTGATCTCCACCGACGACCATCTCGTCGAGCACCCGCGCGTCTGGGCCGACCGGCTGCCACGCAAGTGGCTCGCGGAGGGTCCGCGAATCGTCGAGGAGCCCTCGGTCGAAGACCCGTCCGCACCACCGGCGCAGGTCTGGCACTACGCCGGTCAGCGTTATCCGTCCATCGGACTGAACGCGGTGGCGGGCAAGAGCCCGGACCAGTTCGGCGTGGATCCGGTGCGCTTCGACGAGATGATCCCGGGCTGTTACGACCCCAAAGCCCGGCTGGCCGACATGGATCTCGACGGGGTGTGGGGCGCGTTGTGCTTCCCGTCCTTCCCCGGATTCGCGGGCACGGTGTTCCTGCATCGCGGTCCGGAGGAACTGCGCCTCGCGTGCGTCCGCGCCTACAACGACTACGTGCTCGACGAGTGGTGCGCCGCCGCGCCGGACCGGCTGCTTCCCCTTGTCATCCTGCCGCTCTGGGACGTCGACGCGTGCGTCGCCGAGATCCACCGGACGGCCGCCAAGGGGGCGAAGGCGATCGGCTTTCCGGAGAATCCGGTTCCGCGCGGCCTGCCGTCCTTCCACACCGACCACTGGGACCCCGTCTTCCGGGCCGCCACCCAGACCGGGATGCCGCTGGCGATCCACTTCGGCAGTTCCGGCCAAGCGCCGACGACCGCACCCGAGGCGCCGATGGCCGTGATGATCACGCTGTTCGGCTGCAACTCCATGTACGCGGCGTCGGACCTGCTGTTCTCGCCCGTGCTCCACAAGCACCCGGAGCTGAAGTTCGGGCTGTCCGAAGGGGGGATCGGCTGGATCCCCTACCTGATGGAGCGGGCGGACTACGTCTGGGAGAAGCACCGCTGGTACCAGAACATCGACTCCCGCGTGCGGCCGTCGGAGCTGTTCCGCAAGCATTTCCACGGCTGCTTCATCGACGACGACTTCGGCGTGGAGCAGCGGCACCGGATCGGCGTGGAAACCATCACCTGGGAGTGTGACTACCCGCACTCCGACTCGCACTGGCCGCACAGTCGCAAGCGCGCCGAGCAAGCCTTCCGGGACGTGCCGGACGACGAGGTGCGGATGATGGTCGAGACCAACACCCGCCGGCTCTACAACTTCCCGGGCTAGGGGGACGAGTGACCACACCGGCCGAGCCGCGCGCACTGCGGCCGTGGGACCGCCATCCGCACCGGATCGGCGTGATCAACGACTTCCCCGGCGTCGCGGGTTCGCTCGCCGACGACTGGTTCGACGGCATCCGCCTCGCGGTCGACGAGGCTTCCGAGCACGGACTGCTGGACCGGCCGGTCGAACTGGTTCGCCGGGACGTCTACGGCCACCCCTACCAATCCGGGCTGCCGATGGCCGCGGCTTACCGGGAGCTGGTGGCCGAGGAACAGGTGCTGGGGGTGATCGGTCCGATGAAGTCGGACGACAGCCTCTCGGTACGCGGCGAGGTCGAGCGCCTGGCCGTACCCCTGATCTCCATGTGCGGCAGCGCCTCCATGGTGGGGCCACGGGTGTTCGTGCTGAACCAGGGCAGTTTGATGGACGAGCCTCCGTTCATGTTGCGCTGGATGCGCCGGCACGGGATCGACACCTGCGCGGTGCTGGCGGAGAACAACCAGATCGGCCACGAGTACCTGCTCGGATTCATGGCCGACATGGCCGAGTTCGGCGTCTCGGTCGTGTCGCTCTCCACCCAGGTTCCGGTCGACGCGACCGTCGACCGGCTCGCGGAGGAGTTCCGACGGTTCGCCGCCGCCCGGCCGCAGGCCCTGGTGTACCTGGGCCTGGGACACAACAACACCCGCCTGAACCCGGCGCTCGACGAGAGCGGCTGGGCTCCGCCAGTGAAGTTGATGACCACCGCGTTCGTCACCGCGTCAATGGGGGAGCGGTGGGCGAACGCGTTGGACGGCTGGGTCGGGGTCGACCAGTTCCACGAGGACAACCCCGAGTTCGTCGGCTTCGTCGAGCGGTTCGAGAAGGTGTACGGCCGGCGCCCGGCGAACGCGATGGCGCCGTGCGGCTTCGACCTCGGAGCCACCATGGCCCGCGGGCTCGCGCGGGCCCGGTTCCGGATGCCCGAGGCGGTCGCGGACGGTCTGGAGAGAGTCCGGCTCCTGCCCGCCGCCGCCGGTGCGCCCGGCACCTACATCACGCTGGGCCCCTGGGAACACCGCGGCTATCGCGGGGACTACCTGGTGATGCGGCGCTCCGTGGGTGGGCGTACCGAGCTCGCCTGACCCGGAACGCCTACGCCCGGACCGATCGGTCCGGGCGTAGGCATCGGTGCAACTCATCCGCCGGCGAGCAACTCGTCCCGGGCGGCTCGCATCCGGCCGAGCCGGTCGCCGATCGCGGCGCGGCTGAGCTCGTCCGGCTCGGCCTGGTACTCGGCGCTGGCTTCCGCGATGGCCCGCTCCAGACGCGGGAGGGCCTCGTGGCGGGTCAGCAGGTCCTGATCGGTCCAGTCCGAGCGGGTAGCCTCCGGCCGGGGTTCCGGCGTCGGTTTCTCCATCGTGCGGTCCTTTCGGGTAGGTGGACGGAGGCCGGGTCAGCCGGTCGCGACGCTCCAGGTGACCGACTTGGTCTGCAGGAACTCGGACAGCCCGTGCTCGCCCCACTCGCGTCCGAGACCGCTCTGCTTGTAACCGCCGAAGGCGGCGTAAGGAGTCAGCGCGCTGCCTCCGTTGATCGTGATCAGGCCGGTCCGGATTCGCCGGGCGAGCGCGTAGGCGCGGGCGGGGTCGTGTGCCCACACCGAACCCGCGAGCCCGTACGGGCTGTCGTTGGCGATGTGCACCGCCTCGTCGTCGTCGTCGAAGGGGATGACGACACCGACCGGGCCGAAGAACTCCGTCCGCGCGATGCTCATCGTGTTGTCGACTCCAGTGAAGAGCGTCGGCTCGAGGAAGAAGCCGCGGTCCAGCCCGGCGGGCCGGCCACCGCCGTAGGCCACCCGGGCGCCCTCCTCCCGGCCGCACCGGATGAGCTGCTCCACCTTCGCCCGCTGGGCGGCCGAGATGAGCGGACCCATCCGCACGCCCTCGTCGAACGGGTTGCCGACCACCACCCGGTCGAGGGTGCGGGTGACCCGCTCGATCAGCTCGTCGTGACGCGACCGGTGCACGAGCGTACGGGTGAGCAGACCGCAGCCCTGCCCCGCGTGCGTGGTGATGCCGCCCACCACGTCGGCCACGGCGCGGGTGAGGTCCGCGTCCTCGCAGATGATCGCGGCGGATTTCCCACCGAGCTCGAGGACGACCTTCTTCAGGGTGGGCGCCGCTTGCTCGTAGACCTGCCTGCCTACCAGGTCCGACCCGGTGAAACTGACCAGGTCCACCTGCGGGTTCGTGGTGAGTTCGCGGCCGGCGTCGATGTCCCCGGTCACCACGTTGAGCACTCCGGCCGGGAGCCCGGCCTCTTCGCCGATCTCCGCGAGCACGAAAGCCTCGAGCGGCGTGGTCGGTGCCGGCTTGAGCACCGTGGTGCAGCCCGCGGCCAGCGCCGGAGCGAGCTTCAGGACGTTGAGGAAGAACGGGAAGTTGTAGGCCGAGATCAGCGCGGCGACCCCGAACGGCTCCCGGAGCAGCACACCCTGGCCGATTCCGCGCCCGACCGAGGGCGGCAACGGGGTTTCCCAGGCGAAGGACGGCAGCACCCGTTCGACCATGTCCCGCAGGTGGGCGACCGGGACACCGACCTGCATGCCGCGGGCGAGCGACCGGGTGCTGCCGGCCTCGCGCATCGTCAGTTCGATCAGCTCGGGCGTGCGGCGCTCCATGATCTCGGCCATGCGCAGCAGCACGGCGCCGCGCTCGCGGGGACCCGTCCGGGGCCACGGCCCCTCGTCGAACGCGCGGCGGGCAGCGGCGACGGCTCGCCGGACGTCGGTGGCGTCCGCCTGCGGGACCCGCCCGATGACCTCCTCGGTCGCCGGATCGAGCACCTCCGTGACCTCGGTGCCCGAGGCGTCGGTCCAGGTGCCGTCGATGTAGAGGCGGTAGCTCAGGTCCGTGCCGCTCACCGCAACTCCCACTGTGGCCGCGGAACGTCCCGGAAGCCCACCCGGGCGATCGGATTGCCCAACTGCGTGAAGGAGTACCCGATCGCTTGTGCCTGCCGAGGGCTCAGCTCGAAGCCCTGCCATACCGCCCGCACCGTGCCCTGGACGGCGGCTGCCGGTTTCGCCGCGATCTTGCCGGCGATATCGGCGGCCCTGCCGTGTAGGTCGTCGCGGTGCACCACCTCACTGACCAGCCCGATGCCGTGGGCGCGCGTCGCCGACATGCGCTCGTCCAGGCCGAGCAGCGCCCAGCGCATCGCCTCGCCGTACGGGATCCGGCGGGAGAGCCCCATCGGCTCCAGCGCCGAGACCATCCCGTAGGTGAGGTGCGGATCGAAGAACGTCGCGTCAGCCGAGCAGATCACGATGTCGGCTTCGTTGATCCAGTAGAACGCCCCGCCGGCGCACATGCCGTGGACCGCGCACACGACCGGCTTCCAGACGTCGTTGGCCTTCGGTCCCAGCTGTCGTCCGGGGTCGAGCTGGCTCCACGGGTTTGACTCCTTCGGCAGCCCGCCGTCCGTCTGGTCCACCCCGCTGCAGAACGCGCGGTCGCCGGCTGCCCGCAGCACGACGACGTGGACGTCGTCGGTGGTGCGTACCCAGGCCCAGAGCCGGCTGAACTCGTCGCACATCGTCTGGTCGAAGGCGTTCAGCCGCTCCGGCCGGTTCAGCGTGACCGTGGCGATGTGATCGGAGAGCTCGACCAGGATGGTCTCGTAGTCCCCCACGCGTACCGCCTTTCCACTCTCGCAGTGACTGACAGCCTGTCACTGAATGATTGGCTAGTCTAGTATCCGCGTATCCGCTCGATGTCCCGAGCGGTCGGAGGGAGGCCGGTATGACCGGAGACACCGTGCTACTCGACGTGGAGGACGGGGTCGCGACCGTCAGCTTCAACCGTCCCCACAAGCACAACGCGGTCGACGACCCGACGGCTGCGCACCTCGGCGACCTGCTGCGCGGATTGCACGGCACACCGGACGTACGCGCGGTCGTGCTCCGCGGCGAGGGGCCGTCGTTCTCCTCCGGCCGGGATACGACCGCGCTGGGCACACGGGCGCGGGGGCAGACCGACCTGGAACACGTCGTCGCGGCTCAGCGGGCGATCTCGCTGCTGTCGACGATGCCGTTTCCGGTGGTCGCCGCGCTGAAAGGCTGGGTGCTCGGTGGCTCGTTCGAGCGGGCGCTGCACTGTGACATCCGGATCGCGGCCGAGGACGCGCGAATGGCCCTTCCCGAAGTGGGTTTCGGGCTCATCCCTGACACCGGCGGTGCCGCGCGGCTGCGCGCGCTGGCCGGCCCCGGCCTGGCGAAGGACATGGTCCTGACCGGGCGGGTTCTCACGGCGGCCGAAGCGCTGACCGCCGGCGTCGTCTCCCGGGTGGTCCCGGCCGAGGAACTCGACGGCCGCGCCCAGGAGATCGCACGAACTCTCGCGCAACGCTCGCCGCTGGCGATCCGACTCGCGCGCGAAGTACTCGACGAGATCGACGCCGCGGTCTACGAGCGGGCGATGCACCGTGAGGCGTTGGCGCAGGCGGTCTGCTTCGCGTCGGCCGACTACCAGGAGATCAGGGCGGCGCGGCGCGAGGACCGGGTTCCCGCTCTCCGGGGCCGGTGAATGACGAACCATCGACGGGCGAAACGCCCCGGGAGCTGCGGGATGGCCAGATGACGAACGTACTTTCCGACCAGGTGGCGCTCAGCACGGCGCGGACGGATGAAGCACCGTCGTCGAGCAAGTTCTTCTACGGTGACGTCACGCTGTGCGGTGGATTCCGGCCCACCCTGGCCGACTTCGACCGGTTGCAGCCGCCGCCCTACGGACTCAACCCGCTCTACCAGGCGTGGTACGGCATCGTGCGGAGCGACTCCGGGCTGTACTACAACGTGCTGCGGTTCAACCACGTCATGATGACGCCGCGGCTGCACCTGACCCGCTCCGACGGCGAAAGCCCGGCCGAGGACGTGGCCGAGGCGCGGTCGAGCTTCTACGGCTACACCTCCAGCGACATCCAGGGCGACGCGTGGGTCGTCGCGTCGCGGGGCAAGGCGAGCCGGGCCATGCGATTCGAGGCCGTCCCCGGAGCCGACGCCCACTGGACCGAACGCGGCATCCTGGACATGCGGCTGTCCGACCCCTCGGGCACCGCCCTCCAGATGTACCACCCGGATCCCGACGAGTCCTTCTACTACATCGGGGTCGTCTCGATCCTGGAGGGCACCATCCTCGGGGAGAAGGTCTCCGGCGTCGGCGGCTACGAGCAGGCCTGGGCGAACGGGGCCCTGGACTGGCGAGAGATGCCGATCGCCCGGCGGCTGGAGGAGCACTGGGTGCTCTACGTGATCGAGTACGCCGACGGTGGCTACGAGGTCGCGAGCCTCTACCTCAACCGCGCCGGCACCGGTACCGGCCACGTGGCGACGGAGTCGGGTTCATCCGCGCTGCACGGCCTGCGCAGCGAGTTCGACCGGCGGCCGGACGGGCTGCCCGCCCGGATCCGGTGGAGCCACGGGGACGACGAATGGGAGGTGCGGACCGAGACGGCCTCGACCACCTCGCCGCGCAACCCCAGCTATCTGTGGCAACTCGGCGGGATCCGCCGGATACACGACGACCGTCCGGTGGTCCGCGCACGGGCCTGGTGCGAGACCCTTCCCCGCGCGTACACGGCGATGGGTTACCAGCTACCCGGCCGCCCGCACTGATACTGACGCGCCGTCAGCGAATGATCAGATGCCCATTTACTAGTCGCTAAGCGTTGTCCGCGCCTCTGCCGGCGGGTACCGTGACGACAACTCCACTGACGGCGTAAACATTCGCTGACGGAGTGACCATAGTTGTCTCCAACGTTGCGAGGTGACAGTGACGTCCCTGGACGCCCTGCGAGGCCAACCCCCTTCCCCGGCACTCGGTACGGCCACCCGTGGCCGGGCGCCGGAGGGCCGTAAGTTCTATTACGGAGACACCACGCTGATCGGTGTCTTCGACGCCGGCGTGGCCGATCTCGACCGTTCCCGGCCGACGCCGTACGGGCTCGCTCCGCTGTGGCAGGCGACGTACGGGGCGCTCCGCGGTGAATCCGGCAACTACTACATGCCGGTCCGCTTCAACCACGTGTCGATGACTCCGCGCTTGCACCTTCCGGTCACCCCACTGGGCGGCCTGTCGGCGGACGCGCCGGAAGCGCTGCGGAGCTTCTACGGCTATACGACGAACGACGTCGTCGGCGATCGCTGGCTCCTGAGCTCGCGGGGCAAGCCGGATCGTGGGTTCTCCCTGGACGTCGAGCCGGGGAAGGTCGCGCGCTGGGTGGAGAACGGAATCCTGGATCTGACGATGGTGCAGACCGGGTCCGCCATGCAGATGTACCACCCCGACCCCGAGCACGACTGGTACTACCTCGCGACCGTCTGCGAGATCAGCGGGCACGTCCTCGGTGACCCGGTCGTCGGCGCGGGCGGATGGGAGCTCGCGTGGTCCAACGGTTCGCTCGACTGGCGTGAGCTTCCCGTCCCCCGGCGCTGCGAAGACATCTGGATGATCTACGTGACCCACTACGCCGACGGCGGTGTGGAGGGCGCAGCGCTGTACGCGAACGCGCAGGGCACCGGTGTGGGAAAGCTGACGACCGACGGAACGAGCGCGGCGCTTCGCGGCCTGCGGTCGGAGGTCGACCTCGACGCGGATCGGACACCGGCGCGCGTGCGGTGGTCCGACGGTGCCCGGACCTGGGAGTGGACGGCGGAGAACCCGGCGTCGCTGACCTCGCCGCGCAACCCTAGCTACATCTGGATGTTCGGCTCCTGCCGCGAACTCGGCTCCGATCGGGAGATCGTGTCGTCGTACGGGTACGCCGAGGTCCTTCCGCGCGTCGTCGGCCGGGACGAGACGGAGGGACCGGCATGAGCACACCCGTCCCCATCGTCGTCACCGAGCTCGTCCGTTATTTCGCCGCCCGGGTGCCGGACAACCTGTGCGTCACCTTCGGGGGCGACGAGAAGTGGACCTGGGCCGATGCCGAAATCGAGACCTATCGGGCCGCCAACGCGCTGCACGGACTCGGCGTCCGGCGCGGCGATCGCATCGGCATCATGATGCCCAACAGCGCGGACTGGCTCCGGGCGTGGTGGGGTCTGGTCTCGCTCGGCGCGGTGATGGTGCCGATCAACCCGGCACTGCGCGGAACGACCCTCGAGCACGTGGTGCGCGACGCCGAGCTGAGACGCGTGATCGGACCGGTGGAGCTGGAGCCGCGCTTCGCGGAGATCGGCGGGCTCGCCACCGTGATCGACTCCTCGGTGCTGGCCACCGGATCCGCCGACCCCGTCGTCCTCGATCCCCCGCCGGCACCGTGGGACCTGCACACGATCAACTACACCTCGGGGACGACCGGACCGGCCAAGGGCGTCCTCACCACCTACCGGCACTCCTTCGCCGCCGCGCTCCACAACGACTGGCGGGCGACCGTCGATGACGTGCTGCTCACCACGTCGCCGCTATTCCACTGCGGAGGCCAGGTGATCAGCATGGGCGCCTGGATCGGGGGCGGCTGTGTGGCGTTGCGCGACAGCTTCCGCGCATCGAAGTTCCTCGACGTCGTCCGTGAGTCGGGGGCGACGATGACGCTGCTGGTCGGCACGATGGCGGCCGTGCTCGACGCGATGCCGGAGAAGCCGGACGACGCCGACAACCCGCTGCGCCTGGTGATGGCCGTCCCGATGGTGGCCGACTCGGCCGCGTTCGCGCGGCGATTCGGGCTGAGCGAGATGGTCGCCGCGTTCGGGATGACCGAGGTCGGCACCGGCATGACCGTCCGCGGACCGCACATCGACCGGCCCGGGACGGCCGGCCGGGTGCGACCGGGCGCTGAGCTGCGTCTCGTCGACGAACACGACGAAGAGGTGCCCGTCGGCACTCCGGGCGAGCTGGTGTTGCGTACCGACGATCCGTGGGAGATCACGTACGGCTATCTGAACCTGCACGAAGCCACGGCCCGGGCATGGCGCAACGGCTGGTTCCACACCGGCGACCAGTTCGTGATGGACGCCGACGGTTACCTGTACTTCAGCGACCGGATCAAGGACTCGCTGCGACGCCGCGGCGAGAACATCTCCAGCTTCGAGGTCGAGCGGGAGGTAGCGGCGTATCCGGCAGTGGAGGAGGTCGCGTGTGTCGCGGCGTCGGACGGCTACGGGGGCGACGAGGTCAAGGTTTTTGTCGTGCCCCGCGCGGGCGAGGACCTCGATCCCGAGGCGCTGATCCACTTCCTCGTGCCGCGGATGCCGTACCACATGGTGCCGCGCTTCGTGGAGGTCGTCGACGAGCTGCCGAAGACGCCGACGATGAAGGTCCGGAAAGCGGAACTGCGGGAGCGCGGCAACTCGCCCGGCACCTGGGACCGGGAGGTGGCCGGAATCCTGCTCACCCGGGAGAGCGCCGTGGTGGGGGAGCCCGCCGCACGCGAGCCGATCTAGGTGTCGTACCCGGCGTCAGTTCGCGGCGCGCTTCTTCTTCGTCGCCTTCCGCGTGGAAGGCTTCGCCGGAGCGGCTTCGGCCGGCGTGCCGAGGGCCGACTGCCAGGCGTCGGCCAGAACGTCGACCACGATCGTCCGGTCCATCTCCCAGCCCCGGATCAGCCAGAAGAAGCAGAGTCGTTCGATCTGGAGCAGGAGTGCCGTGGCCCGGGTGCGCGTGACCTCGGGGTCCTCCGCGAGGCCACGGCTCGTCCGGACGGCGCCGATCCAGTCGGCGAGCGAGTCGAGGTAGCCGCTCATCTGAGCGTCGCTTGCCGTCCGCAGGTCCTTCGCGGCGCTCTCCGCCTGGATCCAGGACCGGATCGTCGAGCGGTGGGTGGCCACGAGGTCCGCGTACGACTGCACCCAGTTCCGGAGGTCGGCCGCGGTGGGATCGGTGAGCTCGGTCAGGGAGGCCAGGAGGCGCTCGGCGTCAGCCTGGTACTCGGCGGCAAGCTCGGCGATCACCTCGCTCTTGTTCTTGAAGTACAGGTAATAGGTTCCGCGACTTGCCCCCGCGCCCTCCACGATGTCGTCGATGGTCGCGGCGGTGAACCCCCGTTCCTGGAAGACCACGCGGGCTGCGTCGAGCAGCTTGCGCCGCGTCGCTTCCTTCTGCTCGTCACGGAGCGTACGTCGTCGGCCCGAGGTACGAGCCTCGGCAGGAACGTCTTGCAAGTCGGTCATGACGCAACTGTACAGAATGTGGTCGGAGCGTCAGTAACTGACGTCGATCTGAAGACACCCTCGTCGAAAGGTTCGGAATCTGATGAGCATCCGCATCGAGGAGTCGGCTGCGGCCGTCGTCGTGACGCTGTCCTGGCCCGAGACGCGCAACGCGATCGGCCCCGACGAGGCCGACGAGCTGGCCGGCGCCGTTCGCGACGCCGGGGAACGTGCCCGGGGCGCCGTCGTCCTCACCGGCGAGGGCGTCTTCTGTTCGGGCGGCCACCTCCCCGTCATCGCGGAATTGTCGCGTACCCATACCCAGGAGCAGATCCGCGAGACCGTGTACGGCCGGTTCCAGGGGATGATCCGGGCGCTGAGGGAATGCCCGGTGCCGACGGTCGCGGCCGTCGACGGGGCCGCCATCGGGCTCGGACTGGACCTGGCCCTCGCGTGTGACGTGCGGCTGGTGGGCGAGAAGGGCTGGGTGCAGCAGGGCTGGGCCCGCGCCGGCTTGGTGGCCGGCACCGGTGGAGTGGGACTGCTCGGCCGGATCCGGCCAGGGCTGCTCTGGGAGCTGCTCTCGACCGGCGATCGGATCGGACCGGGTGACTGCGACCGTCTGGGAATCGCCACGGCCGTCGAGGGCACCGCGCGCGAGGCGGCCGTCGAGCGGGCGAACGTCTTCGGCGCCCTGCCCCGGGACGTCCTCGGACACTACGTGCGACTCGACCGCGATGCCACGTGGCCACCGGACGCGCACTTCGCGGAGTCGGCCCGGATCCAATCGGGCTTGATCGCCTCGGACCGGTTCCGCGAGTTCGCCCAGCGGGTGCTCGGCGGCGCCGCGACCCGGGGCGGAAACCGGCCCTGAGCGCTTGCTTCGACGAGGAAGGAGCCGGGATGGGACGCATCGCGGGCAAGGTAGTACTGATTACGGGAGTGGCTCGCGGCCAGGGTAGGGCGCACGCGGTGCGACTGGCCGAGGAAGGCGCCGACATCGTCGGGGTAGACGTTCTCGAGGACATCGCCAGCAACGAGTATCCGCTGGCGTCGCGGGCGGACCTCGACGAGACCGTGCGCCTGGTGGAGAAACTCGGTCGGCGGATCGCGGTCCGCCAGGCGGACGTGCGGGATCGGGGGACCCTGGCGGAGGCGGTCGCGGAGGCGGTCGCCGAACAGGGCGGGCGGCTCGACGCGGTGATCGCGCAGGCCGGGATCTGCCCGCTCGGCCGTCCGCGCGGCGACGGGCAGGCGTTCCTCGACGCGGTGAGCGTGGACTTCAACGGCGTGGTGAACGCGGTCGACGTCGCGTTGCCATATCTGGTCGACGGCGGGTCGATCATCTGCACGGGGTCGGTCGCCGGGCTGCTGTCCGGCAAGACCGACAACCCCGCGCTCGGCCCCGGTGGTATCGGCTACTCGCTCGCGAAGCGCACCGTCGCCTCGTTCGTGCACGACCTGTCGCTGGTCCTCGCGCCGCGCAGCATCCGGGTCAACGCGATCCATCCGACCAACTGCAACACCGAGATGCTCAACAGTGACGTGATGTACCGCCAGTTCCGACCGGATCTGGCACACCCGACCCGCGACGACGCACTGCGTGCGTTCCCGGCCATGAACGCGATGCCGGTGGGCTACGTCGAGCCCGCCGACATCGCCGCGATGGCACTGTTCCTCGTTTCCGACGAGTCGCGCTACGTCACCGGAATGCAGATGCGGGTCGACGCAGGCGCCTACGTCAAGAACCGTCCGCAGCGACCGGCTTTCTGAGGGTGGGCAGAATGACTACCGAGGACCGTTCTGACGTGATGGATCTCCCGGTGCGCGACGCCTGGGCAGGGCGGTGGGGGCTCACACGTACCTCCGGGAATCGATGGCGGGCGAGCATCTCGCCCCGGTGGAGCCTGCCCGACCGGGTCTTCGGCGGATACAGCGCGGCGCTGTGCTGCGCGGCGACGTTGGCGGCGGAGGGCTCCGAGCCGGTCGAACCGGAGAGCAGGCAGTTGCTGTCGGCGACGATCGCGTTCCTCGCGCCGGTTCGGGCGGGCGAGATCGAGTTCGAGGTCGGCGAGGTACGCCGCGGGCGACGTGTCACCTGGCTCACCGGCATCGGGAGACAGGACGATCGCCAGGTCATCTCCTCGACGCTCGCGGTCGCGCCGTCGGGCACGGACCCGGCGCCGGCGAGCGTTGAGCCGATCGAACCCCCGGCTGACCTGCCGACCTTGGATTACCTTGCCGAGACCTGGCCCTTCGCCGCCAACTTCGACGAGCGCGCCGTCGACTACCCCGAGTCCCTCGAGAAGTTCTGCGACGGGAGCACCACGATCGATCTGTGGGTCAAAGCACTCGATCCGGTGTTCTGCGGCGATGCGCTCTCCGAGCAGGTCGCCGACGTGGCGATAGCGGATGCCCACCTGCTCGACGGGGTGCTCCGCTCATCGGGAACCTCGCTCACCGAGGCGTTCAGCATCGATCTCCAGGTCGCCTGGGCGGAGGAACCGCTGACGACTGCGTGGCGGCGAGTGCAGATCGAGGGGAACCCCAGCGCACAGTACGGCGCGGCCCGGGGGGTGGTGCTCGCAGCCGACGGTTCCGTGCGTGCCTGGGCAATGCAGCGGGGGATGCTCGACGTCTGAGTAGCCGCCGCGGAGTAGGTGCCCGTTCTCACGATTTCTCCGCTCGATCTGTACAGACTCAGTCGCAGACGATAAAAAGAGGCTACTGATTTCGAGAAGACGGGTTCTCATGCCTCTCCCTGAGCCGCCTCCGCGCGGCACGGCAATGCTGCCGCCGGGTACGTACGCGGGCGACGTCGTGCTGGTCACCGGGGGCGGCACCGGCCTCGGCCGGGCGATGGCAGGGGAGTTCGCCCGGCTCGGGGCCCGCGTGGCGGTCGTGAGCCGCGACGAGGGCCACCGCGCCGCCGGGGTCGCGGCGATCGAACGCGCCGGCGGCACGGGACTGGGCATCGGGGCGGACGTGCGCGATCCGGCGAGCATCACGGCCGCCTTCGACGCGGCCGAGGACACGCTCGGTCCGGTCTCGGTGCTCGTCAACAACGCGGCAGGCAACTTCCAGGTGCCGGCCGAGTCGATGAGCCCGAACGCGTGGCGGGCGGTCACGTCGATCGTGCTGGACGGTACCTATTTCTGTTCCCGCGAGTTCGCGCAGCGGCGCATCGCGGTCGATGCGCCCGGGGCGATCCTCAACATCGGTGCCACCTACGGCTGGACCGGTGGTCCCGGTGCGGCGCATTCGGCGGCGGCGAAGGCCGCCGTGGCGAACCTGACGCAGACGCTGTCGGTGGAGTGGGGCCGGTACGGAATCCGCGTGAACAGCCTAGCCCCCGGCGTCTTTCCGCACGACGATCAGGACGCGCACTGGGGTGCGGGCAAGGAGGCCGAGTCGGCCGCCCGCGCGGCGACGGTCCCAGCCGGACGGGTCGGGCAGCCGCACGAACTCGGCTGGGCGGCCACCTACCTGTGCTCACCGTTCGCGGCCTACGTGTCGGGTCACCACTTCGTCATCGACGGTGCCAACTGGCACCGGCGGCACGGGTTCAGCATGCCCCCGTACGTCCCGATCGCCGACCACCTCGCCGACTCATCCGATTGACCAATCAGGAGATCACATGCCCAAAGTCCGGCTCGACCAGCGCGGCGACGTCGCCGAGATCGTTCTCGACGCACCGCCGCTGAACCTGTTCGATCTGGCCCTGGTCGCCGACTTCGAGCGAGTGCTCGACGAGCTCGTCCCGAAGGCCGAGTCCGGTGCGGTCCGCGCGGTCCTGGTTCGTGCGGAGGGCAAGGTGTTCTGCGGCGGCGTGGACGTGCACGAGTTCCAGCAGCTCGGCCAGGCAGCGGGTGGGCAGCTGATGGCTCGCTTCCTCGGGCTGAGCACGGTCCTGGAAGCGCTCCCGGTGCCGACCGTCGCCGCCGTGCACGCGCTGAACCTGACGATCGGGATGGAGATCGCCCTCGCGACCGACCTCGTGTGGGCCGCCGAGGAATCGTCGTTCGGACTGGTCGAGTCCTCCGTCGGGTTGACGCCGGGTGGCGGCGGCACCCAGCGGCTGGTGGCGCGAGCGGGCGTTGCCCGTGCGGCCGAGCTGATCATCACCGGCGACATCTACCCGGCTCGGGAGCTGTACGAGTGGGGCGTGGTGAACCGGCTGCGGCCGGCCGAGACGCTACTCGCGGACGTCCGCGAGTTCGCCGATCGGCTCGCGGCCGGACCGACGCTGGCCATCGCGGCCGGCAAGGAGCTGTTGAAGGCCGCGCGCGACCACGGCGTCGCTGCCGCAGACGCCCTGACGGCGGCCGTGACCGGCCGGCCGTTCGCGACCGAGGATCTGCGTACCGGCGTCGAGTCCCTGCTGAAGCACGGCCCGCGCAAGGCGGTCTTTCACGGGCGCTGACCGGCGCCGCTGGGGGCCGCCGCCGGGGTCCCTGCCCGGCGAACCACCGGCGCGCACGAGCCGCATCGAAGTGTCCGACCCGCACGAGAAGAGGAGTCCCGGTGGCGGACGAGTTACTGATCGACCGGCGCGACGGCGTACTGGTCATGACGATCAACCGGCCGGAGGCGAAGAACGCCCTCAACCGTGCCGTCGCCGAGGGTTTGGCGGCCGCCGCCGATGAGCTCGACGAGCTCGACGACCTCCGGGTCGGCGTGCTGACGGGTGCGGGCGGCGTGTTCTCCGCCGGTATGGATCTCAAGGCCTACGTGCGGGGGGAGACCCCGCACATCAAAGGTCGAGGGCTGTGCGGGATCACCGAGACCCCGCCGCGCAAGCCGCTGATCGGCGCGGTCGAAGGCTGGGCGTTGGCCGGCGGCTTCGAGTTGCTGTTGGCCTGTGACCTCGTCGTCGCCGCCGAGACGGCCCGCTTCGGCGTGCCCGAGGTCAAGCGGGCGCTGGTCGCGGGTGGCGGGGCGGCCCTGCTCCTTCCGGGCCGGATGCCGCGCGCGCTCGCGCTCGAGATGCTCCTGGTGGGCGATCCGATCTCGGCGCCCAGGGCCGCCGAGGTCGGACTGGTCAACCGGCTGACGCCCGAAGGGGGCGCGCTCGGCGTCGCACTCGAGCTTGCCGCGCGGATGGCGGAGAACGGTCCGCTGGCCATGGCCGCGACCAAGGCGATCGCTCGGGGGAGCGCCGACTGGACGTTCGACCAGGGCTGGCGGGAGCAGGACGACCTGATCGCACCGGTGCTCGTCAGTGACGACGCTCGCGAGGGCGCCACGGCGTTCGCCGAGAAGCGCAAGCCGGTATGGAAAGGACGGTAGACGCTCGTGACATCCACTGAGTCCCGGCCCACGTCGTCGGGCGAGCAGTTCGGTGTCCTGACCGAGGCGGCGTTCGAGCGGTCGCGGAAACGGCTCGGCGTGTCGCAGCCGCAGCGCAACCCGCCGCACAACTACGAGGTCACCTGGGACGGCGTCCGGCACTTCGCCTACGGCTACGGCGACGACAACCCGCTGTACTGCGACCCGGACTATGCGGCCGGGACGCGCTGGGGCCGGCTGATCGCGCCGCCGACGTTCCACTACACGATGGGTGAGGACGCGGCGCCGAAACCGGACGCCGACACGAAGGTGCTGCTGAAGGGCGACCCGTTCGCCGGGTTGGGCTCCTACCAAGCGGTCATGGAGTACGAGTGGTACCGGCCGCTCCAGCTCGGTGACCGCTGCAAGGTGCTGGCCACCCAGGTCGGCGTGCAGCCCAAGACCTCGCGCTTCGGCGGCCGCACGGCGCACGTCACGCTCGACTACATCTACGCCAACGGCGAGGGCCAGATCCATGGCGTTCGCCGGGGGACCTGGATCAACGCCGAGCGGCACACGTCGCAGAAGCGTGCCAAGGAGAAGGTGGTCATCGAGCCGTACTCGCCGGAGCAACTCGCCGAGATCGACGCCGCGTACGCGGCGGAGACCCGGCGCGGCGCCGAGCCGCGCTACTGGGAGGACGTGGCGATCGGCGACGAGATCCAGCCGCGTGCCAAGGGCCCGCTGGTGATCAGCGACGTGGTGGTGTGGCACCTGGGCTGGGGCATGCAGCTCACTCCTCCGGGGGCGTTCCGGTTGGCGTACAACGTCCGCCGGAAAGCGCCAGGGCTCTACCCACCGAACCAGCTGAACATTCCGGACACGGTTCAGCGGCTGCACTGGGAGCCCGAGCGCGCTCGCGAGTTGGGGTTGCCGTACCCGTACGACTACGGGGGCATGCGGGAGACCTGGCTCTGTCACGCCCTGACCGACTGGATGGGCGACGACGGCTGGCTGTTCACGCTCCGGTGCGAGCACCGGAAGTTCAACTACAGCGGTGACACCACCTGGGTGCGTGGCGCCGTGGTGGACAAGCGGCAGGTCGACGGCCGCAACGAGGTGCACCTGGAAGTGCGCTGCGAGAACCAGCGTGGCGAGATCACCACGCCCGGAACCGCCGTCGTCCTGCTGCCCACCCGGAGCGCGCCGGTCGCCCTGCCGACACCCCCGGCGGACGACCTGGACGGCATGGTGGCGCACGAACTGGACAAGTACGCGGTCCAGTAGGGAGGAAAACATGCGCCGGTCACTCTACGAAGCGGACCACGACGCGTACCGGGACACCGTGCGCGCGTTCGTCGCCAAGGAGATCACTCCGAACGATGCCGAGTGGAACACCGCCGGGATCGTGCCGCGTGAGCTGTTCGCCGCCGCGGCCGCACAGGGCCTGATCGGGTGGGCGATCCCGGAGGAGTACGGCGGCTCGGGCGTGGCCGACTTCCGGTTCAACGCCGTGCTCGTCGAGGAGATCTGCGCGGCCGGTGTTGCCGGGTCCGGGAACGGGTTGACGCTGGTCAACGATGTCTGCCTGCCGTACTTCCTCGACCTCGCCACGCCGGAACAGAAACAGCGCTGGCTGCCGGGGATCGCTGCCGGTGAGCTGATCACCGCCATCGCGATGACCGAACCCGGTGCCGGCTCCGACCTCGCCTCGATCAGCACCACGGCCCGCCGGGACGGCGATCACTACGTCGTCAACGGCGCGAAGACGTTCATCACCAACGGCATCAACGCCGACCTGATCGTCGTGGCCGTGAAAACCGACCCGTCCCAGCGCCACAAGGGAATGAGTCTGCTCGTCCTCGAGCGCGGTATGCCCGGCTTCGAGCGCGGCCGCAACCTCGACAAGCTGGGACAGCACGCGCAGGACACGGCAGAGTTGTCGTTCACCGACGTCCGGGTGCCGGTGGCGAACCTGCTCGGCCAGGAAGGCCGCGCGTTCGCCCATCTCGTCGACCGGTTGCCGCAGGAGCGGTTGGGGATCGCCGTGGCCGGGGTCGCGAGCGCCGCGGCTGCGCTCGGCTGGACGTTGGAGTACGTGAAGTCCCGGAAAGCGTTCGGCCAGTCGATCGGCGCCTTCCAGAACAGCCGCTTCAAACTGGCCGAGCTGGACACCGAGGTCGACATCGCGCGGCACTACGTCGACGACTGCATCAGGGCCCTCAACGTCGGTGAGCTGACGGCCGTGGACGCGGCGAAGGCGAAGTGGTGGTGCACCGAACTGCAGGGGCGTGCGGTGGACCTCGGGGTTCAGCTGCACGGCGGGTACGGGTTCATGTCGGAGTACGCGATCACGCGGGCCTATGCCGACGCCCGGATCACCCGCATCTACGGCGGAACGACCGAAATCATGAAGGAAGTTATCGGGCGCGATCTCGGTCTCTGACCTCGATCGGCGGCCACGCCACGTTGTACGCAATCCCACAGGGAGGCACGATGTCCGACGTCGACCCCACCCCGCCGACGGTCCACCTGAGGATCAATGGCGAGAAGCTCAAGGCGGGCTCCGGAGGAACGTACGACCACATCTACCCCGCGACCGGTGAGGTCAACGCCCGGATTCCGCTGGCCGACAAGCAGGAGATCGACCTCGCCGTCACGAAGGCGCACGAGGCGTTCCTGACGTGGCGCAAGACGCCGCCGGCGGAGCGCCGCCGTCTGCTGCAAAAGCTCGCGGACCTGATCGAGGCCAATGCCGAGGAGTTCGCCCGCCTCGGCGCTCTCGACAACGGCACGCCCCTAGCCATCGCCGCGGGCAGCCCGCTGTTAGCCGCGGAGTGGACCCGTTATTACGCCGGTTGGGCCGACAAGATCACCGGTGAGCTCACCGGCAAGCCGGAGGACCTGGGCGAGCTGGGCTACACGGTCGCTCAGCCGTACGGCGTGGTGGCGATCATCATCACGTGGAACGGGCCTCTCATCTCGCTCGCCATGAAGATCCCGGCGGCTCTCGCGGCGGGGAACACCGTGGTGGTCAAGCCCTCGGAGCTGACCCCGTTCGCCGGCGAACTCTTCATGGACCTCGTGGAGCAGGCCGGGATTCCGGCCGGCGTCGTCAACATTCTTCCCGGCACCGCCGAGGCGGGCGCTCAGCTGGTCGGTCACCCGCTGGTCAAAAAAGTCACGTTCACCGGGGGCCCGGCGACCGCGACGAAGATCCTCCAGGGCTGTGCTCCGGACATGAAGCCGGCCGTGCTCGAACTGGGCGGAAAGTCGGCGCAGATCATCTTTGCGGACGCCGACCTCGATGCCGCCTGCCAGCACGGGACGCAGTTCTCCCTCATCGTGCTGTCCGGACAGGGATGCGCGTTCCCGACGCGGATGCTGATCGAGGACTCCGTCTACGACGAGGTGGTGGAGCGGGTGAAGCGGATCGCCGAGAGCATCGTGCCCGGCGACCCGCTCGAGCCAGGGGTGGTCTTCGGTCCGGTGATCAACGAGGCCGCCGTCGAGCGGATCGTCGGCATGGTGGAGCGGGCCAAGGAACAGGGCGCCACCGTCCTGACCGGCGGCCGTCGCCTCGATCGGCCCGGCTACTATGTCGAGCCGACCGTGCTGACCGATGTGGATCCGGACAGCGAGATCGCGCAGAACGAGGTCTTCGGGCCCGTGCTCTGTCTGTTCCGCTTCTCCACGGACGAGGAGGCGGTCGCGATCGCGAACAAGACCCGGTACGGCCTGAGCTCGTACATCCAGACCACCAACCTCAACCGCGCGCTGAAGGTCGCAGCGGAGCTCGACGCGGGTCAGACGATCATCAACAACGCCAACGCCCTGGAAGTGTCGCGTCCCTTCGGGGGCTTCGGGCTGTCGGGACTGGGCAAGGAGGGCGGCCGCGACGGGCTCTACGAGTTCCTGCGGGTCCGCGCGATCGGCATCAAGGTCTGATTCGCACGCGAAAGGCGGGCCGCCGGACAAATCCGGCGGCCCGCCTTTTCGCGTTCAGGTCAGCCGAGGGGGGATTCCTCGGGGTCGCTGCTACGTCCGACCTGGGCGATCGCACGGGGGTCGCGGGACTTCAGCACTGCTGCGACGATGAGGCCGCAAGCGAACGAGCCGCCAAGGACGAGCGGGAGTGCCCATCCGTAGAAGTCTCCCACCGGCATCAGGCCGGGGAGCCGATACGTGGCGAACACCGCGACGAATCCCATCGTGACCAGGGCGAAGCCGGCCGCGACCACGCGACCCTCCCAGCCCAGGAAGCCCGAATCCTCGTCCGAGCTCCGAAGGAACCAGGCGATCGTCGCCAGCGAGCTGATCGCGATGAGGCAGGTGACGCCGACACCGGACGTGATTCCGATGAAGACCGTGCCGGTCGGTGTGTCCGGGGCTGCGGCGACGAGCGCGATGAGCCCGGTCACGACGCTGACCGCGAGGGCCATGCTCTTCCGGGGCCGCCCGTCCGCACCGACGCCGAAGGTCGGCGGCAGCACGCCGTCCTGAGCCAGCCCGGCCAGGATCCGGACCACCGCGCCCGCGATCAGGACGGCGGCGACCAGCGAGCTGAGGACGAGCGCTGCGGTGATCAGCTTCACCGTCAGCGCGATCTGGTCGGCGCCGACCACGGCGGAGAGCACGGCGAGGATGAAGGCCTGGCCGCCGCCGCTCTCGGTCAACGACTGCAGACCCCCCGACGCGAGGGCCACGGTGTTCTCCGAGCCGGCCGCGACGCTCACGGCCCAGCCGCTGAACGTGAGCATGATCGTGGTCGTCGTGTAGGCGATCATGACGGCGCGGGGGATCGTCCGCCGGGGTTGGCGGACATCGTCCGCGTAGTTGGCGGCGGTCTCGATGCCGAGCGTCGAGGTCAGGCAGAGGCTCAGGGCGAGCGCGAACGAGCCGGACAGCAGCCAGGCGGGGTCCAGGGATTCGAAGGAGACCTTTCCGTCGGCCGGATTGCCGAGCGCCGAGAAGTCCAGCACGAGAATCGTGAGCGCTTCGATGGCGCCGGCGCACACGATCGTCCACAGGAACACGCGCAGACGAAGGCACGCCGTCGCGAAGATCATCGCCGTGCCGAGAACGACGGCGGCCTCGACCGGGAGGTCGAGGCCGAAGACGCTGTCCAACAGGCCGGACATGCTCCCTGCCAGGGCAACCGTGGTGGCCGCACCGAAGAGCACGTAGACGGTGAGGGCGAGGGCTGCGGAGGCCAGGCCGGCCGCCGGGCTCAGCCCCTGGGCGACGAACGCGTAGACACCACCCGGATGCTTGATCCGCTGCGCCATTCCGGCGTAGCCGATCGAGTAGGCGATGAGCGCCAGCCCCGCGATTCCGACGACGAGTGGGGTCGCGACCGTACCGCTGTATTGGTAGATGGCCGGCATCGCGACCCAGATGAAGCTGAGCGGGCCTTGCGTCACCACGAGTAGGAGGACCAGCGAGCGCAGCCCGATCCGTGTCTTCGGTACTCGCCCCCCGGAGGATTGCGCCGGTGGGGCGGAATACGTAGGTGCGGGGTATGGGCGGCTCGGCGATCTTTGGCTGGAGTGCTCGCGCATGAGGATGCGGCTCCCGACTGCGGTGAGAGGACGCGCTGCCGGCGGAACAGCCCGCAGCGCGGCAGGAATTGGGTGCACCCTATAGACGAGCCCTCAGCGTGTCCAGCGGGGCCAAAGTGGCTATTCGGTCCTAATAGGACGGGATGTTTCTACTGTTCCCTGGGCCTGCGAGCGCTCGGCACGCAGGGCTGATCCCGGTCGCGATCGCGACCGGGATCAGCCCTGCGTGGCTCCGGAGAACTACTCGCCGGTGATGACGGACTGCGCCAGACTGTCGAGAACGGTCCGGGTCACCAGGGCCTCGTCGAACGTGCAGTAGACGTGCTCGGTGGACGCGCCAGAAGTTGTCCGGGCGAGGTTCTGCGCCAGTGCCTCGAACATGAATCCCACGCACTGGCCCTCGAGCACGCCCAGGCCGGACTGTTCGAGCAGCGAAGGACCGTGGGGGAGCGCCAGTTCCGGCGGGGCGACGATCCGCTGGACCTCCTGATCGTGCCTGGCGCCGTAGAGCTCGCCGGCCGAGTTGAGGGTGAGGGTCCCCTCGTCGCCGTAGAGCTCCCAGGTCAGCCCGGTGGGGTGGTGCACCGTCCAGCCGGAGACCACGTGAAGGACGACGCCGGTCGACGTGAGGCCGCTGACCGTCGCTACATCGTCGCCGTTCACGTCGGCGAGGCCCGTCGTCGGGGCCTGATCGCCGAGTCCGAACAGCGCGACCGGGGTGACCGAGGGATCGAGCACCGGCCGCTGGTGCATGTAGGTCACCGAGTGCCCCACGGCCGTTTCCGGCTTCAGCCATCCGACGATGCTCTGCGCGAGGTCGAGCGTGTGCGAGAGATGCTGCTGCCCGACACCGCCGCCGGCCTCCCGGAAGGCCGTCCAGGTGGCGTAGTAGGTCGGGTAACGCTGATCCCGCGCGTACCGCTGGAAGTCGCGGACGCTGAAGACCCGTGGACGCCCGATGAAGCCCTCGCGAACGAGGTTGCGGACGTGGCAGTGCAGCGGGTCGTAGCGCATCTCGTGGTCGACCGCGTGGACGACGCCCGCGGCAGTCGCTTCCTCGAAGAGCTTGCGCGCGTCCTGAGCGCTGGTCGTCAGTGGCTTCTCAGAGAGGACGTTCTTTCCCGCCGCAATCGTCGCGGACACGACCTCGTACAGGTGGTTCGGCGGAACGGCGACGTGCACCAGGTCGATGTCGTCTCGCGCGAGGAGCTCACTCACCTTGTCGGAGAAGTGCGCGATGCCGTACTTCTCGGCGGACGCCCGCGCTCGATCGGGAACGACGTCGCACACGCTCACGACCTCGGCGCCGGCGTCGTGGAAACGGGCGATGGACGAGTCGCCGAACATTCCGGCGCCGATCATGCCAACTCGCATTGTTGCCTCCCTTTAGCCCATCACTGAGGGGCATGTTGCCGCAGTGCAACCGGCGGGTCAACAGTTGAGCATCCTCTATTAAACGCTGAGAGGCGTTAGGAAACCACCTACGCGGGTTTCGTACTGAAAACCGTGTCCTACATGCGATTCACGGTTGGCCGGGCTTGAGCTGAACGAACAGCCCTTCGGCGTCCGCGCACAGCGTGTCGCCGTGCCGTAGCTCGGCGGTGAGGAAGCGCTTGCGCCCCTCTTCCCGCTCGAACCGGCCCTCGATCTGCAATTCCACGCCTATCGGCGTAATGCTGCGGTAATTGACGTGGAGGAAGGCCGTGCGTGACGGTCGGCGTCCGCCGGTGTTGGCGAGGCGACCGAGGATTTCGTCGAAGAGCAGGGGAATCGCACCCCCGTGGACGGCGCCGTTGCCACCGAGATAGAAGCGGCCGAAGGTCACGTGGCCCCGCGCGTGGTGCTCGCTCCACTCGTCGAGGTGCAGGACCGGCGACATCGTCTGCCCACGTCCCGGCACGGTGATCAGGCGGCCGGTGAGCTGGTCGCGCTCGGGCGCCGCGTAGGCGCGGAGCCGTTCGGAGAGCTCGCTCAGCGTCTTGGTGGTGTCGACCAGCACGTCCGGCGGCGGGACGGCAGCGGTGACGTCGTCCTGCAAGGCGCGCAGGGCATCGATCATCGCGAGGAAGTCAGGCGTTGGTTCGATCCCCGGCCGCCGCGTCCACGAGGTGGGCATGTCGCGCCGGCCCAGCCCCTCCGGGCCGCGCAGGAGCTCTTCCGCGGCGTTCTCGTCGGTGCTCACATGTCCTCCTCAGCACAGCGATGGGCGCCGGGAGTGGACTCCCGGCGCCCATTCGGTCTCTCGGCATCCGCCCTCAGGAGGACACCAGCGTTCCGGTGTGCTCGCGGGCCATCTCCAGGCCCTTCTCCCGATCCGGTGCGATGACGTCCCAGTTCTCGCAGGAACACGCGCATCGGTAGGTGCCGTCGCCCAGCGGGAGCACGGACTGGGCCACGCACTCGCCCTTCTTCTCCGCCACCTCGTGCATGAACTCGAGGGGGGAGTCGTACATGACGTTGTCGTCACTCATTCGGTACCCGCTCTCCGCTCGTTCCCTGGTCAGGCCGCGGCCGCGGTGGGCACCGGCGGCAGGCCGGGGAACAGCTCGTTGAAGGCGCCGATCGTGATCCGGTGCCGGATCTCCGGGTCCACCCGGTCGAAGAGGCCGTGCAGCGTCTCCTGGGTGTGCCCGTAGGTGCCCTCCATGTGGGGGTAGTCGCTACCCCACATGACGTTCTTGTACCCCAGGTGCTCCGCGACGGCCACGGCCGACTCGTCGTGCTGGAACGACGCGTAGACCTGGGTGTAGATGATCTCCTTGATGTCGCGCTTCAGCTTCGGTCGCACGGCGATGGCGTGCTGCCGGTACCCCTCGATCATGCGGTCGGCGATGAACGGGACCCAGGTCGCGCCGCCCTCGGATACCAGCACCTTGAGGTTCTCGTGCCGGTCGAGCGCGCCGGAGGCGACCATCTTCATGACCGCCCGCTGGCCGCCGAATGTGGTCTCGGTGTAGTTGAGGACCGCCCCACCGGGGCCACGGTAAAGAATGCCGGCCGCGCCGCCCTTGCTGAGATCGATCGGGTCGGTGCCGATGTGGAACGCGAGCACGATGTTCGCCGCTTCCGCAGCCGCCCAGAACGGCTCCCAGGCATCGTCGTTCCAGTCCTTCTGCAGCGGGTGCGGCTGCGTCGGCATGAAGACCGCGCGGTAGCCGAGTTCCGCGCAGCGCTCGAGTTCGGCGACGGCGTCGCCCACGTCGAGCGTCGAGACCTGGGCGGTCGAGATTAACCGCGGCTGCTTCTTGTCGATCGCCTCGTAGGCCCAGTCGTTGCTGACCTTCAGGGCTTCCCGCAGCACCTCCGGGGTGCGGAAGGAAGAACTCCACATGCCCAGGGACGGGAAGACGAGTTCGTTCCAGATCCCCTCTTGGTCGAGGTCCTGCATCCGGAGGTCGACGTCGCGGGCGCCAGGAGCACGCTGGGAGGATTCCATGAACTCCTGGGCCTTCATCGTCGGCAGCTTGCGGCGGAAGCTCATGCCGTCGATGTGTACGGTCTCCCACTGGCCGTCGGGGTCCTTCTCCGCCCTCGGCACCAGTTCGGCCAGACGGGGCGGCAGATTCTCACGCCACAGGTCTTCGGGCTCGAGGAAGTGTGAGTCACCCGAGTTGGCCCAGATCTTCTCCATGCGCGTTCTCCTCGTCGAGTGAAAATGACGTTTTCAGTGAACGTCCGGGCGGCCTCCTTGTCAAGCGTTGACCCGAATTGCGGATACCAAACCACCCGGCGGTGGGTCAGCCCTCCTCTCGGGTGACCGGAAAGGCGCCGAGTGCCCAGCCGCCGCGTTCCGCGTTCCGGACCCATCCGCTGGAGGCCCACGTACCGCCGTCGACCGGCACGATCGCTCCGGTGAGATAGGACGCCAACGGCGAGCACAGGAACGCGACGGCCGCGCCGCACTCGTCGGTCGTGCCCTCCCGCCCGAGTGGGATGTACCGTTCCAGAGCATCCTGATCGGCCGATTCGCGGACGAGGAACGTCGACTCGTCGACCGGCCCGGTGAGCTGCCCGTGGTTGCCGGGGGTGATCGTCATGTCCGGATCGATCGCGTTCACGCGGATGTGGTGTTCGGCGAGTTCGACGGCCATCGTGCGCGTGAAACTGTTCACCGCGGCCTTGCAGGCGGCGTACACGGCGAACATCGGCGCCGCGCGTGTGGCCTCGATGCTGCTCACGTTGACAATGGATCCGCCCCGGCCGCCACGGATCATCAGCGGCACCGCCGCCGAGGTCGCGGCCAGAACGCTCATCAGGTTGATGTCGATGTGCCGGCGCCAGCTGCGCTCGGACTGGACGGTGAAGCGCCGGCCGCTCACCCCGCCGGCGTTGTTGACCAGGATGTCCAACCGGCCGAACTGCTCGGCCGCCGCCGCTACGGCGTCGCGGATCTGATCGGTGTCCATCACGTCGGTAGTGACGGCCAGCACCTCCCGGCCGGTCTTGCGCACCAGGTCCGCGGTCTGCTCCGCCCGGGCCGGGTCGATCTCGGCGAGAACGATGTCGGCACCGGCCTCGGCCAGGGAGACGGCGATTCCCCGGCCGATGCCGGCACCCCCTCCGGTGACCAGCGCGACCTGGCCGCTCAGATCGATGGCGAGCATCGTCAGACCTCGATGAGCACGCCGCCGGCCTGACCTCCGCCCGCGCACATCGTGGCGACGCCGATGCCGCCACCGCGCCGGCGCAGCGCGTGCGTCAGCGTCGTGAGCATCCGCGCGCCGGACGCCGCGATCGGGTGGCCGAGGCTGCAGCCGCTGCCGAACGGGTTGACCTTGTCCTCGTCGAGCCCGAGCAGCTTGCACGCGGCGACCGGGACCGAGGCGAACGCCTCGTTGATCTCCCAGAGCGTCACGTCCTCCTGCGCCAGACCGGCGCGGGCCAGGAGCTTCGGAATGATCTCGACAGCGGCCATCCCCGTGCGCGCGGGGTCGACGCCGTGCGCCGCCCAGGCGCGGACCGTCGCCAGCGGTGTCAGCCCCTCGCGATAGGCGAGCTCGTCGCTGACCAGTGCGAGCGCCGCGGCGGCATCGTTGACCCCGCTGGCGTTGCCCGCGGTGATCGAGAAGCCGTCGATCTCCGGATGCAGTACAGGGAGCGCGGCCAGTTTCTCCGGTGTGGTGGTCCGGCGCGGATGTTCGTCAGCGACGAAGTCGATCAGCGAACCGTCCTTCTGCGGGGCCTTCACCGGGACGATCTCGTCGGCGAAGACGCCGGAGTCGAGTGCGGCGATCGCCCGCTGGTGGGACCGGAGGGCCCACGCATCCTGCTGCTCGCGGGTCAGACCGGCTTCGACGGCGGTGTTCCAGCCCACGCAGATGGACATGTCGCGGTTGGGTGCGTCCGGGCGGTCCGGGTGGCTGGGGCTCGACCAATGGTCCTCGAACTGATCGACGGTGCCCGGGACGCGCCGGCGGAGCACCGGCGCGGTCGACGACGAGTGGACTCCACCGGCGATCACCGCGGCGTCCATGCCCGCCCGGATCGTCGCCGCGGCGTTACCCACCGAGGTGAGGCTTCCGGCGCAGTGGCGGTTGACCGCCTGGCCCGGAACCTGCGTCATACCGGCGGCCACCGCCGCGTGGCGGGCGATGTCACCCCCGCCCCAGCCCGACTCGGCGAGGATCAGGTCGTCGAACCGGTCCGCACTCAGGCCGGAGCGGCGAGCGGCCTCTTCGACGACGAGCTGCGCCAGGTCCAGCGCGCTGGTGTCGGCGAGGGTCCCCTTACGGGCGGTGCCGATGGGCGTGCGGACGGCGCTGACGATGAAAGCCTCGGGCACGACGACTCCAGGAGATCCGGGACGAGGCCGCGGTGGACGGCCGGGTGCTGATGCGATAGTACCGTGAGGAACAGTATTGAGTGTCCTTTATTGAAGGAGAGACATGGATCTGACGAGCGCCTCGGCCGTCGTGACCGGGGGAGCAGGCGGATTCGGTGCGGCGACTACCCGCCGGTTGGTGGCGGCCGGAGCACGGGTGGTCATCGCGGACCTGGCCGAGGACCGCGCCGAGACGTTGGTCAAGGAACTGGGCGACGCCGTGCGCTTCGTGAAGACGGACGTCACCAGCGAGGAGTCGGTGGCCGCGGCGATCGTCGCGGCGGCGGAGCTGGGGCCGCTGCGGGTGGCCGTGGTCGTCCACGGTGGGCCGGCAGCGGGTGCGCGGGTGGTCAACCGGCAGGGCAAGCCCTACCCCCTCGACACCTTCCGGCGGACCGTCGAGATCTTCCTCACCGGTACGTTCAACGTGCTGAGCCAGGCGGCCGCGCAGATGTCCACCAACGAGCCGCTGGACAGCGGTCAGCGGGGCGTGGTCATCACGACGGCGAGCATCGCCGGCCTGGAAGGGGCCGTGGGCCAGACCGATTATTCGGCCGCGAAGGGTGGCGTCATCGGGATGAACCTCACCGCGGCCCGCGACCTCGCGCCGTTGGGCATCCGGGTCATGTGCATCGCGCCGGGCACGTTCCTCACCAACGCCTACTCCGACCCCGTGGCGGCGGAGCAGCAGTTCGGCCCGATGGTGCCCAACCCCAAGCGGATGGGACGGCCTGACGAGTACGCCCGGCTGGCGCTGGAGATCGCCGAGAACGACTTCTTGAACGGCGAGGTCATCCGTCTCGACGGTGCCCTGCGTTTCAACGTGCGCTGACCGCCGTGCGGCAGCGTCCCGGATCGAGACGCTGCCGCACGCGGTCAGGCGACGGGCTTGAACAGGGGGAGCTTCCAGCCGTCGGCGACGGGGGAGAACACGACCTCCACCCCAAGGCCGATGTGGACGTCGTCCGGGTCGACGTCGATGATGTCGCTGACCAGGCGGGCGCCGGGCGCGCCCTCCAGGTCGAGTACGGCGGCGGCGATCACGATGTCCTTGATCCCTGGATATCCGTGCACGATCGAGTACGAGAAGACCGTTGCGCGGCCGGAGAGTTCGACCCAGTTCTTCGCCTTCGACCGGCAGCTCGGGCAGAACGGGGTGGGCGGCATCCGGAACGCGCCGCAGCTGCCGCACGCGCACGCGACGAGCCGGTTCTCCTTGGCTGCCTCCCAGAACGGTTCGGTGTCCGGGTTGGTGGCGATCCGCACGTGCTCGGCCGGCAGTGCCTGAGCGAGCCCGGCCATCAGAGGGCCTTGCCGAGGATCAGTCCGCTCACCGGCAGGTGGGCGGGGCCGCCGGTGCTCAGCGCGAGCTCCGCGCCGTCCACCTGGTTGATCGCGGTGCCGCGCATCTGCTCGACCGCCTCCTTGATGTGGGTCATGCCGATGATGTAGGCCTCGGAGAGCTGGCCGCCGTGGGTGTTGACCGGGATCGAACCGCCCCGGTACCGGATCGCGCCACTCTCCACGAACGGGCCGCCCTCGCCCTTCTTGCAGAATCCGTAGTCCTCCAGCTGCATGAGCACCATCGGGCTGAAGTGGTCGTAGAGCAGCGCGACGTCGATGTCCTCGGGTCCGACGCCGGCGCGGCGGTACAGGTGCTTGGCGACGGAGGCGTGTCCGGAGGAGGCGAACGTCTCGGCCGGCATCCCCATCCAGCCGAAGGCCCGACCCCACTCGATAGCACCGCCGTGCGTGGACGCGAGCACCGGCACTGGCTTCTGCCGGAGGTCCTTCGCCCGGGCCAGGCTGGTGGTGATCACCGCGATCGCGCCATCGGTCTCCAGGCAGAAGTCCAGCAGGCACAGCGGGTCCGCGATCATGCGGGCGTTGAAGTAATCCTCGGTGGAGATCGGCTTGTCGCGCATGATCGCTTTCGGGCGGTTCAGCGCGTTCTGCCGCTGGGAGACCGCGATCTCCGCGAAGGCCTCCCGGCGGGTGCCGTAGTCGTGCATGTGCCGGCGAGTGAGTACCGACATCAGATGGCCCGGCCCGGAGAGGCCCGCGGGCTTCAGGAACGAGCTGAGCGGGGTGGCGGGGGACACCGCCCCGACGCTGCCCAGCCGCGAGCGGGCCTGCTGTACGGCCATGACGGTCACGACGACGTTGGCGTCGCCGGCCAGGATCGCGGCACGGGCCAGCCCGATGGAGCCCGCGGCCCCGCCGCCGCCCGAGGTGATCGCCGCGCTGAAGGTCACCTCGGGGATGCCGAGGGTCTCCATGAACTCCGCGGTGTCCATCTGGTCGGTGTAGCCGGCGCTGGCCCCGGAGTAATAAGCGAACCCGTCGATGTCGGTGACCGAGAGTCCGGCCTCCTCACAGGCGGCGAGGATCGCGTCACCGGCCAGCTCGGTGACGGTCCGCGGCCACGACTGGCCGCGCCGGTAGTAGTCCGTGGCGCCGACACCGACGATGGCAACGTCCGGGGCAGTTGTCACGCGCGACCGTCCGGGGCACTCTCAGCGGAGCACGTCATCGTGTAATCCTCCTCGGGATCGGCCATGACGGGGAAGGCGTCACTCAGGGAAATGAGTGGGCGGTTCGCAGCGGAACGCTACCGAGGTTGGCCGCAGAGGGCCGTTCGGGTATGCCAAGCGCCCCTCGCCGGGCTAAATGAGAATACCGTTTTCCGGGCCCAGTAGATGACGTGGCCCGAGCGCTGTCAAGAATCGGCCGGCTTCCCGAGCGGAGACCGGGGTCACACGCGGTCGGTGCGCTCCAGCGCGCCGAGGGCCCGAAGCGCGAAATCGGCGATTTCGGCGGCGGCTTCTGCTGCGGGCACCGCGGCCACCTGGTTGATCTGGTCGTCGAACGCCTGGCTACACGCTGCTTGGATCGCCCGTGCGTCGCCGGGCAGCACTGCCTGGCCGAAGGAGCCATCAGCCTGTCCGGCGGCGATGATCCGAATCAGCGCCGCCACCCTGGTCTCCTGCAGACGCCGACGCTCGGCGGCAAGCCCGCGCGCCCGGGTGACGTCCTCCGAACCGAACGCCAGGATGCGCTGCCGGCGCCGAGGGTCGGCGATGAGTCCGAGCGTGCCCTCGATCCACGCCACCAGCGCCGCCCGCGGCGTGTCGGCGGCGTCGATCGCGGCCTCCAGCTGGGCGTTCACCCGCTCGCTGTCGCGGCGGAACAGGGCCAGCAGAAGGGCGTCCTTGGATTCGAAGTGGCGGTAGAACGCCCGCGTGGACAGTCCGGCGCCGTCGAGCACGTCCGTGACACCCAGGCCACGGCCTGCGGAGAGAAGCCGAGACGCCGCATCCATGATCCGCGCGCGCTCGGAAGGATCCGGGGATGCCACGTTCGGAGCGTAGAGGATCCGCCCGGACCGCGGTTCAGCCGGCGGGTGCCGGCTGCGGGCCACGGATCAGCCTTCCGGGCAGCTCACCGGTCTCCTGTCCATCGGCATAGGTCTCCACGCCGCGGACGAAGGTGTGCCGGTAGCCGTCGGCCCGTTGCAGCAACCGGGATCCGCCGGCCGGAAGGTCTCGGTGCACCTCCGGGCGGTGCAGCCGCAGGCTGTCCAGGTCGATCACGTTGAGGTCGGCCCGGTATCCGGGCGCGAGCAGCCCGCGGTCGTCCAGCCCGATCGCTGTGGCAGTGTCCCGGCACTGCCGGCGGACCAGGTACTCGAGCTCGAGACGGCCGGCCGGGCGATCCCGACCCCAGTGCTGCAGCAGGGTGGTGGGGAACGATCCGTCGCAGATCGAGCCGACGTGAGCGCCGCCGTCCGAGAGGCCCGGCAGCGTCCATGGGCTCGCCAGCATCTCGCGCACCGGTTCCAGCGAGCGGTTCTCCCAGTTCAGCACCATCACGTAGAGCATGGCACCCGCGGCGAGCAGATCGTAGGCGAGCTCGACCGGCTCGCGTCCCTCACGCTCGGCGCGGGCGGCCACCGAGTCCTGCGGGTCCGGTTCGTACTGCGGTGGGTCGGTGAGCTCGTACATCAGGTGGAACTTGTCGATCAGCCTGCCGCCGATGCGCGTCTCGGCCTTCTCCCGGGTTTGGGCGGCCAAGACCGCGGCCTTGGTCTCCGGCCGCGCGAGCCGGGCGGTGCGTTCGGCCGGCGGAAATCCCGCGATGCGCTGCCACGCGGGATTCGTCATGAAGGGGTGCAGGGTGAGGTCCAGACCCATTACCAGACCGATGCCCCGCACTGCGACCTGCGCGCGGATCGGCAGCCCTTCGGCGTCCGCCTCCCCGATCCGCCGGAGGACGGTCCGGTAGCCGGCCGGGTCGTAGTGGTTCTGCGCCAGGGACACGGTCAGCGGACGTCCCGAGACCCGGACCATGGACCGCAGGATGGTCATGTCGGCGTCGATGTCGAGGAAGTCCGTGACGACCTGTAAAACGCCACGGCCGGTCGCACCGACCGCCTCCGCGATCGCCACCAGCTCGTCCGAGCCGGCGTCGTAGGACGGCGTGAGGGCGCCGGCGACCGTCTTGTGGTTGAGCGTGCGGGACGTCGAGAAGCCGAGCGCGCCGGCGCGTACCGCGGCCGCGGCGAGCCGTGCCATCTCCCGCTTTTCCGCGTCGGTCGCCGTGGTTCCGGCGATCGCGCGGTCGCCCATCACCCGTACCCGGAGCGCCGCGTGCGGCACCTGCGTGCCGAGATCCAGGTCGAAGCGACGGCCGCCGAGGAAGTCCAGGTACTCCTCGAAGGTCTCCCAGGTCCAGGGCAGACCCTCGTGCAGGGCCGTGCCGGGGATGTCCTCGATGCCTTCCATCAAGTCGATCAGCTTCTGCTGGTAGGCGGGTACCACGGGAGCGAAGCCGACCCCGCAGTTGCCCGACACCACGGTGGTCACGCCGTGCCAGGCCGAGGGCTGCAGCCGGGTGTCCCACGTAGCCTGGCCGTCGTAGTGGGTGTGCATGTCGACGAAGCCGGGTATCACGAGGGCTCCGTCCGCGTCGATCTCCCGGTGGCCACTGCCGGACACCCGGCCGACCTCGGTGATCACCCCGTCCGAGAGCGCTACGTCGGCGGTACGGCGCGGAGCACCGGTACCGTCGACCACGGTTCCGCCTCTGATGACGACATCGTGCAGGGACATGTGACTCCCATCGCTGGACGACGTAAATATCGTACTCATTTCTCAGGAAGCGTTCCCGGTTACGGTCGGAGTCTTTCCTGTGGGACACGGGGTGCTCCAGGGCTCCTCTGGGCATCGTGACGCCGGAGCTTGGCGGTATAACAGCAGTTCGCGACGCTCTTTCGACGGCACATCGGCGCGCGGGCCGACGGTCCCGGCTCGCCTGCGGCCGACCCGGTCGTCAGCCGCGCACGTGGGTATCGACCCGCGTGCACCGCGGGGTGGTACTCGCCATCTGCCTTTAACGGGATACTGATTTGTGGTTGACTCACGGCGTGGCAACGCTGGAAATGGAATCGGCGGTCCGCAGTCGGCTCGCCCAGCTGCTCCGGGACGCGCCGGACGACGCAGAGGCGATCGAGTTCGAGGGCCGGTGGTGGACCTGGGCGGCGATTCGGTCCGCCGTCGCCGGCATCGCGGCTGAGCTGCGCGCGGCCGGCCTCGGCCCGGCGGGACGCGTCGGCGTCGTGCTCGAGAACCGGCCGGAGCACGTGTGCGCCGTACTGGCCATCCTCACCTCGGACCGCTGTCTGGTGACGATGAGCCCGCTCCAGCCGCCGGAGCGTCTGGCGGCCGACATCGGCCGGAGCACGGTCCCGATCCTGATCGCATCTCCCGACGTCCTCGCGCGGCCCGGTGTCCAGGATGCGGCCGCGGCTTCCGGACTCGTCCTGCGTCTGGACTCCGGCGGACGGATCGAGCGGGCCGCCGGAGCGATGCCTGCCGAGCCCGTGCCGAGTCCGGGCACCGCGGTGGAGATGCTCACGTCCGGGACCACCGGGCCACCCAAGCGAGTGCGGCTGAGTGACCGCCAGCTGGACGCGGGCATGGTTTCCGGCGGGCAGGCGCCGCCGGCGGACAAGCTGTTGCGCAGCGGCGTCAGCCTCGTTCACACACCGCTGGTCCACATCGGCGGTCTGTGGGGCATCCTCGCGACGCTCTACGTCGGGCGCCGCGCGGTGCTCTTCCCCCGATGGGTGCTCGAGACGTGGGTGTCCGCGATCGAGAAGTACCGGCCCCGGGCGTCCGGATTGGTTCCTGCCGCGCTGCGCACGGTCATCGACGCCGACGTTCCGCGCGAAAAGCTGTCCAGTCTGAAGGCGATCACCAGCGGCACCGCCCCGTGCCCGCCCGAGGTCGCCGACAAGTTCCAGAACATGTACGGCATCCGCGTGCTCACCACGTACGGCGCCACCGAGTTCGCCGGTGCCGTCGCGGGATGGACGCTGCCGTTGAACGTCGAGTGGTGGGATCGCAAGAAGGGCAGCGCCGGCCGCGCGTTCCCCGGGGCGCAGCTGCGGGTCGTGTCGCCCGACAGCGGTGAGGAACTGCCGGCCGGTACGGTGGGCATCCTCGAGATCCGGTCCGCGCAGGCGCCCGGTGGCGCCGGGCACTGGCAGCGCACGAGCGACTTGGCCGAGATCGACGAGGACGGTTTCCTGTGGATTCGGGGCCGCGCTGACGACGCGATCATCCGGGGCGGCTTCAAGATCCACCCGGACGCGGTGAAGACCGTCCTCGAGCGACACCCCGCCGTGCTCGAGGCGGCCGTGGCGGGCAAACCGGATCGCCGGCTCGGTCAGGTCCCGGTCGCGGCCGTGGAGTTGCGGGTCGGCGCGCGTCCGCCGGATCCGGCTGAGCTGATCGCCCTCTGCCGGCAGCACCTGATCCCTTACGAGGTACCGACCGAGGTACTCGTCGTCGAGCAGCTGCCGCGCGGACCGTCGATGAAGGTGAGTCGGCCAGACCTGCTCGATCTTTTCGCAGCCGGTTAGGCGTCGCCTCGGCGGAATTTCCGTATACTCAATTCCCCGTCCCGCCTGAACACGGAAAGGGTGGACATGAAGCTTCGCGCCGGCCAGACCCTCTCGAGTCCGGTCGACACCACCACGGTGATCGTCGTCCGGACGCCCGCCGCAGAAGTCGAGCTGACCTGCGCCGGTGTGTTGCTCTACGACGCGAAGAGCGGCGTCCCGGCTCCGACGGGCGACCCCGATCCGTCCCAGCTCGGTGGTTCTCTGTTGGGTAAGCGCTACGCCGACGACGGGCTCGGCCTGGAACTGCTGTGCACCAAGGGTGGAAAGGGAACGCTGGCGGTGAACGGGATACCGATTCCGCTGCGTGACGCCAAGCCGCTGCCCGCCTCCGACTGATCGCTCCGACCGGAGAGCGCGATGAAGCTGAACATTCTGCTCGACATGGCCGTCGACGGTTTCGGCGACCGCGTCGTCGTCGGTTCCCGGCGCGACGGGCTCACGGCTGCCCGCCTCCGGCAGTTGGCCGCCGGCGGCGCCGCAGTGGTCCGAAAGGCTGACGCGGACGCGATCGTCTACCTGGCTGTGAACGGGCCGGCCTTCCAGGTGGCGCTGTTCAGCGCGGCCTACGCGGGGGTACCGCTGGTGCCCTTGAACTACCGGCTCGGCCAGGAGCAGATCGACGCGCTGCTGGCCAATCATCCTCGAGCGCTCGCGATCGTCGATGAATCGGCCACCGGCGCCGTGGCCGAGTCCGGCCTGGCCTGCCGGACGCCGGAGGAATGGATCGCGGCCGCCGCGGAGTCCGGCGACGCGGAACCGGAGGAAGCCGAGTCTGCGGCCCCGGCGGTGATCATCTACACCAGCGGGACCACGTCGGCCCCCAAGGGTGTGCTGCTGCGCCACGAGAACCTGGTGTCCTACGTCCTGGGCACGGTGGAGTTCGCCGACGCCGACGCCGACGACGCGGCGCTGATGAGCGTGCCGCCCTATCACGTCGCCGCGGTCTCCAACGCGCTGACGAACCTGTATGCGGGCCGCCGGGTGCTCGTCCTGGAGAACTTCACCCCGGAGAGGTGGCTCGAGCTGGTTCGCGAAGAGCGAGTCACCAACGCGATGGTCGTGCCGACGATGCTCGGGCGGATCATGGACTGCGCGGGCGTCGACCGTTCGGTGCCGAGCCTGCGATCGCTGGCCTACGGCGGCGCGAAGATGCCGACCCGAGTGATCGAGCGAGCACTGCGCGAATGGCCGCACGTCGACTTCGTCAACGCCTACGGTCTGACCGAGACCAGCTCCACGGTGACCGTCCTGGGGCCGGAGGACCACCGAACCGCTCTGGCCGACGACGATCCCGCGATCCGGGCCAGGCTCGCCTCGGCCGGCCGCGCGGTCCCGGGGATCGAGATCGAGATACGCGACGAGGAGGACCGGCCGGTACCGCCGGGCACGCCGGGCCTGATCTGGATCCGCGGCGACCAGGTGTCCGGCGAGTACGCCGGTCAGGGTCCGTCCGTGGATGCCCGCGGATTCTTCTTCACCCGTGACCAGGGCCGCCTGGACTCGGACGGTTACCTGTTCGTCGAGGGTCGCGTCGACGACACGATCATCCGCGGTGCCGAGAACATCGCCCCGGCCGAGATCGAGGACGTCCTGCTGCTGCACCCCGACGTCGTCGACGCCGTGGTGGTCGGCGTCCCCGACGACGAGTGGGGCCAGCGGATCCGGGCGGCGGTCGTGGTCCGGCCCGGAGGTGAGATCACTCCCGACCAGTTACGCGCTTACGTGCGCGAGCGCCTGCGCAGCTCCAAGACGCCCGACGGGATCGCGTTCTGGGCCGAGTTGCCGCGGACGGTCACCGGCAAGCTGCTTCGCCGCGAGGTCGTCGCCCGGCTCGAGCCCCACATCCAGCCCGTCGCCGCGTCCTGATCGCGCCGCGGACCGAGGGACAGAAGGAACCGTGAACCTCACCTTCAGCGAGGAGCAGGAGGAACTGCGCGCGTCGGTGCGCCGCTTCCTCACCGACAAGGCGCCCAGCGAGGCCGTGCGCCGCTGGTCGGAGTCCGACCTCGGTCACGACGAAGCGCTCTGGCAGCAGATGGCCGGTCAGCTCGGCCTTCAGGGCATCGCCGTTCCCGAGGAGCACGGCGGTGCCGGCTTCGGGCCGGTCGAGCTCGGCATCGTCCTGGAAGAGATGGGCCGGGCGCTGCTGCCCTCGCCGTTCTTCGCCACCGTCGCGCTCGCCGGCCAGGCACTGACCGCGAGTGGTGATCGTGAGGCGCAGGCACGCTGGCTGCCCGCGATCGCCGAGGGAACGCTCACCGCGACCGTCGCCGTGAGCGAGGAGCGCGGTGGAACGTCGCTCGACGCCGTGGCCACGACCGCCACGCCGGACGGCTCCGCGTGGACGCTGACCGGAACGAAGATGTTCGTCGTCGACGGCGACTCGGCCGGCCTGCTGCTCGTGGTGGCCCGCGCCGACGACGGTCTCGGGCTCTTCACCGTGGAAGGCACGGCCGGCGGGGTCACCCGCACCCGGCTGGACGCCTTGGACCTGACCCGCCGCCTCGGCCGGGTCGAACTCGACGGTACGCCGGCTGTCCGCGTCGGTCCGGCGGGCGATGCCACCGAGTTCCTGCGGCGGATGCTCGATCTCGCCGTCGTCGCGCAGGCGCACGAGCAGGTGGGTGGCGCCGCGGCGTGCCTGGACGCCGCGGTGGAGTACGCGAAGATCCGAGTGCAGTTCAACCGCCCGATCGGCTCCTTCCAAGCGATCAAGCACAAGTGCGCCGACCTCTTGCTGGAGGTCGAAGCGGCACGGTCGGCGGCGTACTCGGCCGCGTGGAACGCGGCCGAGGATCCGGCCGAGTTGCCGGTCTCCGCCACCGTAGCCGGTTCCTACTGCGCCGAGGCGTATACCCACGCGGCCAAGGAAAACATCCAGATCCACGGCGGCATCGGCTACACCTGGGAGCACGACGCGCACCTCCATCTCCGGCGAGCCAAATCGTCGGAGGCGCTGTTCGGTTCTCCCCGGCAGCACCGGAGCCGGCTGGCCGACCTCGTCGGCATCTGAGGAGGCGGACAATGACCGACGCGCTGACGACCCGCCCGGATCTCCGGCAGCTGACCGACGAGGAGTTCCGCACCCGCTTCCGCGCCTTCCTCGCCGAGCACCACCCCGGCCGCCCACCGAAGGACCGCGACGAGAAGCTCGCCTGGCAGAAGAAGTGGCTGGCCTCCCTGTACGACGCCGGCTGGGCCGGTCCGAGCTGGCCGCGGGAGCACGGCGGCCTCGACCTGGACTTCGGCAAGCAGGTCATCTGGCAGGAGGAATACGCGCGCGCCCGCGTGCCTGGCCCACTGGGCACCGGCCTGGGGATCGCGGCACCGACGATCATCACCTACGGCACCCCCGAGCAGAAAGAGCGCTGGCTGGCACCCATGCTGCGCGGCGACGTGATCTGGGCCCAGGCGTACTCCGAGCCGGAGGCGGGGTCGGACCTGCCGGCCTTGCGCACCACCGCACGCCGCGACGGCGACGAGTACGTGGTGAACGGCCAGAAGGTCTGGAACAGCCAGGCCGACCTCGCCGACATCCTGTTCGCGCTGGTGCGGACGGGCGGTCAGGACTCGCGTCAGAAAGGCATCAGCTACCTGATCATCGACGCCCACGCGCCGGGCGTCACGATTCGGCCGCTGCGGGACCTCACCGGCGCGACGCACTTCACCGAGATCTTCTTCGAGGACACGCGGGCTCCGGTCGCCGACCGGATCGGCGCGGAGAACGAGGGCTGGAAGCTGGCGCGGACCAGCCTGGGTCACGAACGTGCCGCTGGTGCGATGAACCAGGCGGCCACGTACCGTCGCGTGCTCACCGAGTTGGTCACCCTGGCACAGGAGCGCGGGCTCGCCGCCGATCCCGTGGTGCGAGACACGCTCGCCGACCTCGAGATCCGGCTGCGGATCATGCGGCTGACCGGGATGCGGACGATCTCCGACATCCTGGTCAAGGGCGAACCCGGCCCGGCGTCCTCGACGTCGCGGCTGTTCATCGTCCAGTTCGAGCAGGACCTCCACGAAATCGCCGTCGACCTGCTCGGCGAGTACGGTGCGCTCGGCAGTCGTGACCCGCACGCCGTGCAGCGCGGTCGCTGGGTATGGGGATTCCTGCGTACCCGCGCCTCGACGATCGGCGCAGGCACGGCCGAGATCCAGCGCAATACGATCGCCGAACAGGTGCTGAAGCTGCCCCACGATCCCGCGATGCCGCCGCGGTAGGCGGCCGGCCGGCCGGGCAGCCGCCGCCGGTAGATTGGGGATCCGGAGAGGGTGATCGCGTGGATGTTCATCACCTGCGGTGCTTCCTCGCGGTGGTCCAGGAGGGGCATTTCGGCCGCGCTGCCGAGCGACTGCACTTGACGACGTCGCCGGTGAGCCGAGCCGTGCGCGAGCTCGAACGGGAGATCGGCGCCCAGCTGCTCGTCCGCGGCTCGCGCGAGGTCACGCCGACGCCGGCGGGCGTCCGCCTGGCCGAGCGGGGCGCCGTCGTGCTCGAGGCCTTCGACGCCCTGCTGCCGGACGTGCGCGCCACGGTGGATCTGCAGCGACGGGTGGTCCGGGTGGGCAGCACCCACCTGACCGAGCCGGAGGTCGTCGACGCGGTCGTCGAGGTCGTCCGCAAGGCGGTTCCCGACCGGGAGGTCGTGGTCGAACTCTGCGCGCCGGTCGAGCTCCAGGGCATGCTCGAGCTCGGTGTCCTGGATCTGGCGGTCGCCTATCTCCCGCTCGGCCGTCCGGCCCTGCGGTCTCGCACGGTGGTCACCTACCGGATGGGAATCGCGATGCGCGCCGGCGACCCACTCGCCGAGCGGTCCCGGTTGAGCATGGCCGACGTCGCGGATCGCACGATCCAGCTCCCCTCGGCCACTCCGGCGCCCGCCAGTGTGGGGCACCTCCGTCACCAGCTGGAGGAACGCGGCGCGCGCGATGTTCGCCTGTTCCCGGCGTCGGACGTCGTCGCGCTGGCCGAGCACATCCGGCGTACCGGTGACCTGGCACTGTCGTTCGTCAATGTCCGTACCGGCGCGACGCGAGTCTTCTACGAACCCGCGTTCTGTGTGCTGCCGGTCGCCGACGGCCCGGAGATGATCGTGGGTGTCGGCTGGCGCGGCGATCGGCAGGCAGACGAGCCTCTCGCCACGGTGCTGGCGGCCGTGTCCGCACACTGGCCCGGCGGCGGACAGCCGGACTGAGCGGTCTTCCGCCGGGCGGCATTGCGGATCGTGAAACCCGCCGTTTCCCAGATGGCAATGGAGATCGCGCGCGGATTCGGCTTGAATGAGGATCCTCAATGCTGCGCCGCTGATCACAACAGCGGCAGGGCGCTCGGCGAACGAAGGAGTTCTCCATGGCCGGATCCCTCTCCGGACGCGTCGCGTTCATTACCGGTGTGGCCCGAGGCCAAGGCCGGGCGCACGCCGTGCGGCTGGCCCGCGAGGGTGTCGACATCATCGGCGTGGACATCTGCGAGAACTACCCGCGGATGAACTACCCCAACGCGACACCCGAGGATCTGCAGGAGACCGTTGCCCTGGTCGAGAAGGAAGATCGTCGGATCGTCGCCCGCAAAGCGGACGTTCGCGACTACGCCCAGCTGAAGGCCGCATTCGACGAGGGCTACGCCGAGTTCGGGCGGGTCGACATCATCATCGCCAACGCCGGCATCATCCGCCTCGGTGACGAGGTGGACCCTCTCGGGGAGTGGCAGGACGTCATCGACACCAACCTCACCGGCGTCTTCCACACGGTGCACGCCGCGCTTCCCGCGCTGCGCGAAGGTGGCCGCGGCGGCTCCATCGTGATTACGAGCTCGAGTGCCGGCCTGAAGGGCACCGGATCCGCGTACGCCAGCGCACAAGCGTACGCCGCGGCCAAGCGCGGGTTGGTCGGCTACATGCAGACGCTCGCCAACGACCTGGCCCCGGAGTCGATCCGGGTCAACACGATCCATCCCACCGGCGTCATCTCGGGCATGACGCAGAACGAGACGATGGCGCGCCTGATGGCCGAGGCGGCCGCGTCCAACGACAACGCGATCTCGGCGATGCAGAACGCGCTGCCGATCCAGATCTTGCAGGCCGAGGACATCGCCAACGCCGTGGCGTGGCTGGTGTCCGACCAGGCGTACTACATGACCGGCGTACAGCTGCCCCTCGACGCCGGGTTCTCGGTGCGCTGAACCGCGACGACGTCCAGGAGGTCACGTGAAGGTCAGCATCGACACCGCGAAATGTGCGGGCCACGCGCGCTGCAACGCGCTGGCTCCGGAGGTCTACGACCTCGACGACGACGGTTACGCCCTGCCGTTGGACGGAGAGATCCCGCCGGAACTCGAGGAAAAGGCGCGCGATGGCGCCGAGTCCTGCCCCGAGCGAGCCATCGTCCTCGCCTGATCGACCCGAGTTAGGACCCCGCATGGACACACAGACCAGCCCTGCCGCCGCCGGCGAGGCGCCGCTGCGCCCGGGTTTCGATCACTACACCGACCCGGAACTGCTCGCCCATCACCGGGAGACGTGGAACCGTCTCCGCACCGAGACCCCGATCTTCCGCAGCGACCTCACCGACAAGTACGACATCTTCTACCTGACGCGCTACGCCGACAACTTGACGGCGCTCCAGGACCCGGCGACCTTCTCCAGCAGTTCCGTCCAGTACCTGGACGAGCCGCACCAGAAGATGATCCCGGAGGAGCTCGACCCGCCGGAGCACACGAAGTACCGGCGTACGCTCGCCGCTCCGTTCGCTCCGAACGAGGTGCGCGCGCGGGAGGGTGAGATCCGCGAGTTCTGCGGACAGCTGATCGACGAGTTCGTCGCGAAGGGTGGTGGCGACTTCCGGGAGGACTTCGCCCTGAAGTTCCCCACCACGATCTTCCTGCGGATGATGGGGATGCCGGTCGAGCGGCGGGACGAGTTCATCGACCGCGCGAACACGATGATGCGCATGACCGGGGCCACCGACCCGGACGGCTCGATCCGCCAGACAGCGGCCGCGGAGATCATCGCGGACATCGCGGCCGTGATGGAAGAGCGCCGGGCGGAGCCGAAGGACGACGTCATCTCCCACCTGCTCGCGCAGACCATCGACGGCCAGCCGATCACGGAAGCCGACTTCTACGCGATGGGCTTCCTGCTCTATCTCGCCGGGCTCGACACGGTTGCGAACATGCTCACCTATACGTTCAAGCACCTGGCCGAGAACCCCGACTTACGGCGCACGCTGACCGAGAAGCCGGAGATGATCCCGGACGCCGTGGAGGAGTTTCTGCGGTACTACTCGATCGCGTCGGGCGCTCGTGTCGTCACTCGCGACACCGAGCTCGGGGGCGTCCGGATCAAGGCCGGCGACCGCGTCATGTACTGCTCCGCAGCCGCCAGCCGCGACCCGGAGCAGTTTCCGGACCCCGACACGTTCATCCCCGATCGCAAGCCCAACCGGCACACGGCCTTCGGCGCCGGGCCGCACCGCTGCCTCGGTTCGCACCTGGCCCGGCTGGAGATGAAGGTCGCGATCGAGGAGTGGCACAAGCGGCTGCCCGACTACCGGATTCCGGAGGGCACCGAGTTCACTGAGTACGTCGGGGTCGTCGCCGGATTCACCGGGCTCCCGCTGGAGTGGGATTGAGCACCGAGGTCGGGCGGCTCGTCGTCGTCGGGGGAGGGCTCGCCGCCACCCGGGTGATCGAGGAGTACCGGCGGCTGGACGGCAGTGGTCCGGTCGTTGTCGTCGCGGCTGAACCGCACCTTCCCTATGACCGGCCACCGCTGAGCAAGTCCGTGCTGCGCGGTGAGCACGACGCGGTGCCGCTGCGCGAGGAGTGGTCGTCGCTCGGCGTCGAGTTCCGGTTGGGCCGGCGGACGACCGCGCTGCACCCGGACCGCCGATCGGTGCTCCTCGACGACGGCGAGGAGCTGAGCTACGAGGCGCTGGTCATCGCCACCGGCGCGACGCCGCGCACCCTACCCGGCCTGGCCGGCGACGGCGTGCACGTCATCCGGACGCTCGACGACGCCCTGGCGCTCCGGCGTGACCTCGTCGAGCACGGTCGGCTGACGGTGGTCGGCGGCGGGTTCATCGGCTGCGAGGCAGCGGCGAGCGCCCGGAGCACGGGCGCGACGGTCACGCTCGTGGAGACGTTGCCCACGCCGCTGGCCCGCGTCCTCGGTACCAGGGTGGGCGCGGAGGTGGCTGCGGAGCACGAGCGGGCAGGCGTCGAGTTGCGCTGCGGTACCGCCGTGGTCGAGGCCAGGGTGCGCGACGGACGCCGGGAGCTGCTGCTCTCCGACGGATCGACCGTGGACGCGACCGTGGTGCTGGTCGGACTCGGTGTCGTTCCGGACACCGGATGGCTGGAGGGCTCGGGGGTCGCGGTCGACGACGGCGTGCTGTGCGACGACGTCGGGCGCACCTCGGTGCCGTCGGTCTGGGCTGCCGGCGACATCGCCCGGTGGCAGAACCCCCGGACCGGCGAGCGTGCCCGCGTGGAGCACTGGACGAGCGCGGCCGACCAGGGCAGGGCGATCGCCCGCGATCTGGTCGGACAGGGCAAGCCTCTCGACGAGGTTCCCTACTTCTGGAGCGACCAGTACGAGCGCAAGTGGCAGATGCTCGGCCGGCCGGAACCGGACGACGAGGTGACCCTCGTGTCCGTCGGCCCGGCCGGGAAAGGGCTGGTCGCGGTGTACGGCCGTGACGGCCGGGTCACCGGGGTAGTGGGGGCGGCCGCACCGCGCTGGGTCATGCGGATGCGGTCGTTGCTCTCCGAGGGCGGAAGCTACGACGACGCGCTGGCGCTGGCGCGTTCCTGAGTGACGGCGGGTGCCGGACGGCACCCGCCGTTTACTCATGCCCGGACGGTACGTCCGGCCAGCACCGTGCGGATCGCGTCGCTCGTCGTCACGGTAGCGAGCAGCGGCAGCGTGTGCGTCACCTGGAACTCGTGCGCCTCCGGCCAGGCGCCCGCGGTGCAGTCCTCGGGAACGACGACGTTGAAGCCGCGGTTCACCGCCTCGAGGCAGGCGCCCGGCACGCCGATGTTGGTCGAGACGCCGGCGATCATCACCGTCTGCACCCCACGGGAACGCAGGATCGGCTCCAGTTCGGTGGAGTGGAACGGCGACAGCCCGTGCACCCGCTCCGAGACGACGTCGCCGTCCTGCGGCGCGAGGTCCGGGTGGATCTGCGCGGCCGGGGATCCGGCGACCACGGTCCCCTTCTTCACCAGCGAGGCGAGCAGCAGACAGTTACGCATCGTGCCGGCGTAGTCCCGGCGCGGCACGATCGTCGTGTGCACCACCAGCACGCCCGCTTCACGGCACGCCTGCGCCAGCTCGGCCAGCCGCGGGACGAGATGCCGGCGCGCGGCCTCGCCCGCCAGGCCGTCCCTGCCGCCGATCTCCGGGTTCACCATGCTGTTCTGGCACTCGTTGATGATCAGCGCGGCGTGTTCCCCGTTGTCCAACCCTCGTACGCTCATGCCGCGAGCATCGCAAAGAGTGCACTGCATTGCCAGTCTTTCCCTCCATTGACGGTGGAGATGCCGCATTGAGTACCCTCTTAGGGTGTCGGAGCGTTACGCTTGGGTCTGTTGCCGCCCGTCCCGGCCTGGAGGAGAGCACCGATGAGGCTGGAATCCCCCCGAGAGCTCGAGGTCTTCCGGGCGGAGGTGCGGGCGTTCATCGCCGAGCACGCTCCCGGGACCAAGAAGCACACCGGCGTGCGGGCGCCCGAAGCCGAGCTCATCCCCGCGATCCGCCGGTGGACCGCCGCACTCTACGAGGCGGGTTACCTGGGGATCGGCTGGCCGAAAGAATTCGGTGGTCGTCCCGACGCGCACCCGCTCGAGGCGTTCATCGTGGCCGAGGAGATCGCCCGGGCACGCACGTGGCCCCCGATCGGCGCGGCCTCGCTCGCCGCCGGGGCGATCCTCGAGTTCGGCACGCCGGAGCAGCAGGCCCACTTCCTGCCGCGGATCCGGCGGTGTGAGGACATCTGGTGCCAGCTGTTCAGCGAGCCGGGCGCCGGCAGCGATCTGGCCTCCCTGCAGACGCGGGCGGTGCGGCACGGCGACGAGTTCGTGGTGGACGGGCAGAAGGTGTGGACCACGAACGGCCAGCACGCTGACGTGGGGTACCTGCTCGCGCGCACGAATCCCGATGCCCCCAAGCACCGCGGCATCACCGCGTTCGCGCTGGACATGCGCACGCCGGGCGTCGACGTGCGACCGCTGCGCGAGATCACCGGAACGTCCGACTTCAATGAGGTCTTTTTCGACTCCGTCCGGATCCCCGCGGCGAACGTGATCGGCGAGGTCGACAACGGCTGGCGCGTGGCCAACTCCAGTCTCGTCCACGAGCGCTCGGGCGTCGGTGCCAGCGGAGTCGAACTGCAACTCCAGCTGGAGGACCTGCTGGCCGTGGCCGGTCCGACCGTCGAATTCTCCGACGTGCGGGAAACCATCGGGGAACTGGCCACGCGCGTGCTGGTCAACCAGGCGGTGACCGGTCTGGTCCGATCCCGCATGCTGGCCCGCACCGAGACGCCGGCGGATGCCCCGCTGGCCAAGATCTTCTTCAGCGAGATCAACCATGACCTCGCGGTGGCCGGCATGAGCCTGCAGGGAGTCGACGGCCTGCTCACCGAGGGCGATCCGGGTGCGATCGCCGACGGCTGGTGGCAGGACGCCTACCTGTACGCCCGCGCCTACACGATCGCCGGCGGCGCCAATGAGGTTCTCCGCAACGTCGTCGCCGAGCGGGCACTCGGCCTTCCGCGCGACCCGGCCTGAGCTAACCCACGAGACGGAGAGTTGCCGATGTCCCTGGCCATCACTGCCGACCATCGCGAACTGGCCGATGTGGTCCGGTCCTTCGCCCACGGGGAAGGCTTGCGGCACGAGACCCGCGGCGCGCTCGACAAGCTCTCTGCCGAGCCGGGAGTCGTGTGGTCGCGAATCGGGGACCTCGGCTGGGCCGGTCTACACCTGCCGGCGGAGCACGGCGGCTCCGGGTACGGACTGGCCGAACTCGCCGTCGTGCTCGAGGCATTGGGCGCCACCGTCGCCTCGGGACCGCTGCTCGCGACCACGCTGGCATCGGCGGTGATCGACCGCGTGGGTACACCGGACCAGCGGAGCGCGCTGCTCCCGCGTCTGGCGGATGGTTCGACCACCGCGTCGGTCGGCATCGACGGCGGGTTATTGCTGGGTGGTGTGTGGGCGCGGCTGCATCTCGTCCCCTCCGGTGAGGACCTGGTCGTCATCGAGGCAGACGCGGCAGGCGTGGTGGAAGCAGTCGGCGGACTGGATCCCTCGCTGGGGCTCGCGCGGCTGCCGGCCGGCGCGGTGACCGGAGAAGTACTGTCCGGGGGTGTGCAGGCCGCCCGGACGGTACTCCGGACCTTGGCCGCCGCCGAGGCGGCGGGCGGCGCTCGTGCCTGCTTGGACATGGCGCTGGACTACGCGAAGGTGCGCGAGCAGTTCGGACGTCCGATTGGCAGTTTCCAGGCGGTCAAGCACCACCTGGCGAACATGCTGGTCCGTAGTGAGCAGGCGGTGGCAGCGGCCTGGGACGCGGCGCGGGTCGTCGGGAACGAGGAGGAAGCCGAGTTCGCCGCGGCCGTCGCCGCGGTGATCGCGCTCGACGCCTACACGCAGAACGCTCGGATGAACATCCAGATCCACGGCGGGATCGGATTCACCTGGGAGCACGACGCCCACCTGTACCTGCGCCGTGCCACCGCGTTGGCTGCGTTGGCCGGCGCGCCGGACTCCGCCGCTGACGACGTCGCGGCGCTGTCGGTCCGCGGTGTGACCCGCGATGTCGCGGTCGAGCTGCCACCGGAGGCCGAGCTGTTCCGCGCCGAGGTGCGGGCTTTCCGCGAGCAGTACGCGAACTCGGCACCTGGTGACCGTCGGCGGCTGCTGGTGGACTCCGGGTATCTCATGGCGCACTGGCCGAAGCCGTGGGGTCGCGCGGCCGGGCCGGTGGAGCAACTGGTCATCGAGCAGGAATTCGCCGAGATCGACGTCCCCGACCTGGGGATCGGTGGTTGGGTGCTGCTCACGCTGACCCAGACGGCGAGGCCCGACCAGATCGAGCGGTGGGTGCGGCCGGGGCTGCTCGGCGACCTGACGTTCTGCCAGCTGTTCAGTGAGCCGAACGCCGGCTCGGACGCCGCCGCGGTGCAGACCCGAGGGGTCAAGGTGGACGGCGGCTGGCGGGTGACCGGGCAGAAGGCGTGGACCTCGAACGCGCAGAACTGCAACCGGGGCCTGGCCACGATCCGCACCGACCCGGCTGCCCTGAAACACAAAGGCGTGACCACGGTGGTGGTCGACCTGGCCGCGCCGGGAGTCACGGTGCGCCCGCTGCGGGAAATCACCGGCGAGGCCGTGTTCAACGAGGTGTTCCTCGACGACGTCTTCATCCCGGACGACGACGTCGTCGGGGAGCCCGGCGCCGGTTGGGCGGTCGCGCGGGCGACGCTGGGCAACGAGCGGGTGAGCATCGGCGGGGCACGGAACGGAAGCCGTCGAGGCACGGCACTCGACCTGATCGACCTGCTGGCCGCACACGCTCCCTGGGATGCCGGCTTGAGTCGCGAGGTCGGTCGTCTGATCGCCGCACAGGAGTCGGCGCGTCTGCTCAACCTGCGGAGCGTGGAGCGAGCCGTGGTGGGTGCGGCGCCGTCCGTGGAGGGCAACATGACCAAGCTGCTCTCCGCCGAGCAGGCTCAGGCCATCCGAGAGCTGGGCATGCGGATCGCCGGCCCCGCCGGGGTGGCCGGCGGAGAACCGGAGCTGGCACACGACTACCTCTTCACTCGCGCCCTGACGATCGCGGGCGGCACGTCGGAGGTCACTCGTAACGTCATCGCGGAACGGATCCTCGGCCTGCCGCGCGAGGCGGTGAAGTAGGGGAAGGGCTCACCGAGGCTCGGCGTCTCGGCCCAGCCCGAACTCGAGGGCCGAGACGATCCCCCCGTCGATGACCAGATCGGTGCCCGTGATGTAGGACGCACGGTCAGAGACGAGGAACTCCAGCGCGTCGCAGATTTCGGTGAGCATGCCCTCCCGGCCCAGTGGGATGCGGCGGAGCAGGTCCCACTTCGCCGGCATCCGCTCGAACTCCCTGGCCCCCATCGGGGTACGGATGAGACCGGGGGTCAGGGAGACGATGCGGGCACCGCGCTCGGCGAAGCGCACGACGGACCGGCGCACCATCCGGTTCTCGCCGAACTTCGACAGCCGATAGGCGTCTTCGGTTGTCATCTCTCGACCCAGGGCCGCCTCGACGTCGTCGACCAGCGTCGGCGAGAGCGGGTCGTCCAGAGGGGCGGTGACCTCCGCAGCGGGAGCGCTCGTGACGCCTGCGATCGACGAGACGACGACTGCCGCACCGCCCGCTGCCATGTGGGGAAGCGCCGCCTCGAGGACGGTGGCGGTACCGCCCAGGTTCACCGCGAGGATCCGGCGTGCGTCGCCCATGCTCGGCGACAACCCGGCCACTCCGGCGAGTACCCGGACCGGTCCGAATCGTCCGACGGCCTCGTCGACCATCGCTTTCACTGACGGGGGATCGGTGAGGTCGCACGCGATCGGTGTCGCGACGATTCCCTCGCTGCGGAGGTCGTCGGCGACCTCCTCGCCCTTTCCCACGTTTCGGTTGGCGAGGACTACGGCGTGTCGCTCGCCCAGCCGCCGTGCGCACGCCTGGCCCATGCCGCCGCTGCCGCCGATGACGATCGCCAAGGGCAGGCCGGTTCTGTCCGGAGTCTTCATCGCGCTCCTGAGATAGTGGGACGACCTTCCGTCCGGATTGAGGTTACTCATCCGCCTGCTGGTTAGCGAGGGTCGTTCGATCGTGATCGTCTCTTCCCCGCATCGATCGGTAAAAAGTGAGAGAGATCTCGACGCCACTCGATTGAGTGTCCTACTCTCCCACAGATGAGTGTCCCCTTTCGGCAAAGGAGTCGAGCGGTGCGCGATGTCGGGTGGAAACGGGGACAGGCCGCGGTCGCGGTCCTCGCGGCGGCGGCTGCCCTGCTCAGCGGCTGCAGCGGGAACAGCGGGCCGAGCGACTCGTCGAGCTCGTCGACCCCGGTCGACACCGCCGTGCTGGGGGAGAAGAAGGCCGCGACCGGCAGCCCGGTGAAGATTGGTCTGTTCAACGTCGAGGGTGGATCGGCGGTCAGCAGTCCGGAGATCGCTGATGCGGCCGCGGCAGCCGCCTCGTACGCCAACGACTATCTGGGTGGCCTTGGCGGCCACCGGATCGAGATCGTGCGGTGCGGTGACAAAGCCGACGGAGCGTCGGCCGCGGCCTGCGGCAACACCTTCGTCCAGGAGCGGGTGGCGGCGGTGGTGACCGGTCAGCCCGCGACCGCCGACCAGATCGTGCCGACGGTGCGCGGCGCCGGGATTCCGTGGGTCGGCTCGTCGCCGGCCGCGCCTTCGGAGCTCGGCAACACCGACGCCTTCTTCTTCTCGTCCGGGTTCATCGGGCTGCTCGCCGGTGAGGCCGTGTACGCGAAGAAGCAGGGTTGGAAGCGCGTGACGATGATGGGGTCGGAGAATCCCCAGGTCGTGGCCGCGGTGAACGGTGTCGGCAAGCCGCTGTTCCAGAGCCAGGGCGTGACCCTCGACCTCGTCACCGTGCCGCAGGGAACGGCAGACGCGAGCTCACAGGTCGCGGCGGCCACGCGGCGGAATCCGGATGCGCTGTCGATCGTCGCCGACGCCACCGGATGCCAGGCGGTGTTGTCCGCCATCGCGACCGTCGGAGCGACCCAGCCGAAGATGGTGAACGCGGCCTGCGTCTCGCCGGAGGTCATCGACGCCGTGGGTGAAGCCGGTATCGATCGCACCGTTCTGTTCGCCAACGGCGACACCCTCAGCGACGACAAGGAAGCCCAGCTCTACCGGGCCGTGATGCAGGAGTACGCGTCGAAAGCACCGACCGGTGGTCTCACTCCGGTCGGGTTCCTCTCGATGCTCGGTTTCGTCCGGGCCGTCAACGCGGGCGGATTGACCGGCGACGCCACTCCCCAGACGATCCTCGCCGCTCTTCGGGCGGCGAAGGACGTGCCGCTGCCGATCGGCGCCGGCCAGACGTTCTCCTGCGACAAGACGCAGTTCCCGTACCCGGCGATCAAGGCCACGATCTGCAACTCCAAGTCGTTCGTGACCACGTACACAGGCGTGAAGCCCGGCACGTTCGAGCCGGTCGACGCCGCGGACGCACTCGCCGGCTGAGCCACCCCTACCCCTGAGAGAAGGTGGTGCAGCCGTGCTGCACATTGGGTTCCTGTTACTAGGCCTGGGCAACGGTGCCGTCTTCGCCGCGCTGGCGCTGGCACTGGTGGTGACCTATCGCAGCTCGGGTGTGGTCAACTTCGCCACCGGTGCGATCGCACTGCTGGCGGCCTACCTCTACTCGTTCCTCCGCAAGGGCGAGCTGTTCATCCCCGTTCCCGGCTTCGATCGTTCGGTGAGCATCGGCGGTGACCCCGGTCTGGTTCCGTCGATCGTCATCGCGCTGGTGATCACCGCACTGTTCGGCATGCTGCTCTACGCCCTCGTGTTCCGCCCCCTGCGCAATGCCTCGCCGGTGGCCAAGGCGGTCGCCTCGGTCGGAGTGTTGCTCATTATTCAGGCGGCCCTGGCCGCGCAGGTCGGTACGGCGGCGCAGTCGGTCGCGCCGATCCTGCCCCGTGACGTCATCGAGTTCGCCGGCATCCGGATCCCCCAGGACCGCGTCTGGTTCGCCGGGATCATCGTGTTCGTCGCCGTGGGACTGACCCTGTGGTTCCGGTTCACCCGCTTCGGGCTCGCGACCCGCGCGGCCGCGGAGTCGGAGAAGGGGGCGTTGGTCAGCGGCCTGTCACCCGAGCGCATCGCGGTGGTCAACTGGGCCATCAGCTCGGCGGTCGCCGGACTGGCCGGAATCCTGATCGCGCCGATCGTCCCGGTCGTGCCCAGCGCTTACACGCTCTTCATCGTGCCCGCGCTGGCAGCGGCCCTGGTCGGCAACCTCACCGCGTTGGGCCCGGCGATCGGCGCGGCGCTGGTCATCGGCATGCTCCAGTCGGAGCTCACCTACCTGCAGGGCGTCTGGGACTGGCTACCGGCCAGCGGCACGGCGCAGCTGGTGCCACTGGTCATCCTGCTGGTCTTCCTCGTGCTCCGTGGGCGGCCGCTGCCGTCGCGCGGTGCGATCGTGCAACGGTCTCTCGGCCGGGCGCCTCGTCCGCGGAACCTGATCGTCCCGGCCGTTATCGCCACCGGCGTTGCCCTCATCGCGCTGCTGCTGACCAGCGGCGGCACCCGGGCGGGAGTCATCTTCACCCTCGTCTACGCGTTCATCGGCTTGTCGTGGGTGGTCGTGACCGGCTACGCGGGGCAGGTCAGCCTGGCGCAGCTCGCGCTGGCCGGGGTCTCCGCGTTCGCGCTCAACCGGTTCGCCGAGGCATGGGGTGTGCCATTTCCGCTCGCTCCGCTGCTGGCGGCGCTCGTCGCGACACTCATCGGCGTCGTGGTAGGGCTGCCCGCGCTGCGCATCCGCGGCCTCCCGGTCGCGATCGTCACCCTCGCTCTGGCCGTCGCGGTGGAGGGCCTCTGGTTCCGGAATCCGGAGTGGAACGGCGGACTGGCCGGCGCGCCGATCAGCGCGCCGACGCTGTTCGGCCTCGATTTCGGCATCGGCGAGGGTGACGCCTACCCGCGGCTGTCCTTCGGGCTCCTGTGCCTGGGACTGCTGCTCGCGGCCGGCCTGGGTGTCGCTGTGCTCCGGCGGAGCAGGCTCGGCGCCGCCATGCTGGCCGTCCGGGCGAACGAACGGTCGGCGGCCGCGGCCGGCATCCCGGTCGCCCGGACGAAGATCATCGCGTTCGCAATCGGGTCCTTCCTCGCGGGCATCGGCGGTGCGCTGCTCGGCTACGGCCAGACTCTCGCCACGGCGGACGCGTTCACCGCGATCGGCGGTCTCGGTTTGTTCGCCACGGTGTACATCGCCGGCGTGACGTCGCTGGCGGGTGGCATCGCGACCGGCGTGCTCGCCCCCGGAGGGGTCCTCTACACCGTTCTCAACGATTCGTTCTCGCTGGGCCACTGGTACGAGATCGTCGCCGGTATCGGCCTGATCGTGACCGTGATCGCCGAACCGGAGGGCATCGTCGGCCCGTATCACCGGCTGATCGACCGGCTGCGCGCTCGGTTCGCCCGGCGGCCCGTCTCGGCGCCCGAGCGCCACGACGAGAGCTTCCTCGACGAGGGCGAGATCGTGGCGGAGGGCGCGGACCCGCTGCCCGCCACACCGGCCACGGCCGCGCCCCCTGGTGACACCATCCTCCGGATCGACGCGGTGAGCGTGCGCTACGGCGGCGTGGTCGCGGTCGACGATGTGTCCTTCGGCGTACGGGAGGGCGAGATCGTCGGTCTGATCGGGCCGAACGGCGCCGGTAAGACTACGCTGGTGGACGCGGTGACCGGCTTCACGTCTGCGACCGGACGGGTCGAGCTGCTCGGTGAGGACGTCAGCGCTCTCACCCCGCATCGGCGGACCTGGGCCGGCATGGGCCGGACGTTCCAGGGCATCGAGCTCTACGAGGACCTCAGCGTCGAGGAGAACGTCTCGGTGGGGCAGGAGGCCGCTCGACACGGAGGGGCACACGCCGACTGGTCGCAGGACGAGGACTACCTGGCTCGCCTGTTCACTGTGCTCAAGCTCGACGAGGTCCGGCGCCGCCCGGTCGGCGAGCTCTCCCAGGGGCACCGGCAGCTGGTGTCGGTCGCCCGTGCGCTGGCAGGCAGACCGAAGCTCATCCTGCTCGACGAGCCGGCCGGTGGGTTGGACAGCACAGAGAGCGCGTGGCTGGGGCAGCGGTTGCGTGCGGTGCGGGACTACGGGGTGACGATCCTGCTGATCGATCACGACATGAGTCTGGTGCTGGAGATCTGCGATCGTGTGGTCGTCCTCGACCTCGGCAAGGTCATCGCCGACGGTCCGCCCGCCGCCATCCGGACCGATCCGAAGGTCACCCAGGCCTACCTCGGCACGTCGGACACGTCGGACGATCGGATGGTGACGCGCTGATGAGCTCCCTGCTGGAGTGCCGGAGCCTGGACGCCGGATACGTGAAGGGGCGGCCGGTCGTCCGCGGATTCGACCTGGCCCTGGAGCCGGGGCGGGTCACTGCGCTGCTGGGTCCGAACGGCGCGGGCAAGACGACCGTGCTGCTCACGCTCGGAGGTCTGCAGCCCGCACTGGGCGGCGAAGTGCTGCTGGACGGGGTGGCATTACCCAAGGGCAGCGCGCGGGCGGCCGCACGCAAGGGCGTCGTACTCGTGCCGGACGACCGGGCGCTGTTCACCGGGCTGACGACCAGGGAGAACCTCGCGCTGTGCCGGCGCCGCGGCGGCACGACGATCGACCAGGTGCTGGACTTCTTTCCCGCGCTGCGCAAGCGGATCAAGGTCGACGCAGGCAAGCTCTCGGGTGGCGAGCAGCAAATGCTCGCGGTCTCCAGAGCGCTGATGCTGGATCCGCGGGTGCTGCTGATCGACGAGTTGTCGATGGGTCTGGCGCCGGTCATCGTCGAAGAGTTGCTGCCGATCGTGCGGCGGGTCGCGACCGAGACGAACGCCGCGGTGCTCCTGGTCGAGCAGCATGTGCGGCTCGCACTGACGATCGCCGACGACGCCGTCGTCCTGGCGCACGGAGCCACAGTGCTGTCCCGGTCCGCCGCCGAGCTCATCGCCGAGCCGTCGATTCTCGAGCGGGCCTACCTGGGCGAGACCGTCGCGGTCTCCGCCGGCGAGAAGTAAGGAGAGTCCGTGGGACGCTTGGACGGGCAGGTCGTCATCGTCACCGGGAGCGCCCGGGGACTGGGGCGTGATTACGCCCGATATTTCGCGCAGGACGGTGCGCACGTCGTGCTGGCCGACGTGAAAGGCACCGAGGCCGCCGCGGACGAGGCGTCGGCGGCCGGTCCTCGGTGCATCGGGGTCGAGACCGACGTGACGTCGCGGGCGAGTACCCACGCGCTCGTCGACCGCACGATCGCGGAGTTCGGCCGCCTCGACGTGCTGGTCAACAACGCCGGTCTGTGGCGGGGTCTGGCCCAAGCCGGCCTTCTCGACTGTCCGGACGAGGCGTGGGACGCGGCCTGGTCGGTCAACGTGACCGGCACGCTGCGGGCTTACCAGGCGGCGGTCCCGGCGATGGCGAAGGGCGGTGGGGGCCGGATCGTCAACGTGTCCTCGGTCGCGTCGCGCTCCGGCGCCGACGCTTACGGGCTGACCAAGAACGCGGTCGAGCGCATGACGGCCGGCATGGCCCACGAGGTGGGCCGGCTGGGAATCACGGTCAATTGCGTGGCGCCGGGTATCTCCGCGTTCGAAGCCGCCGGGAGCAAGCTCGGCAACGCCGACGACATCGTGGCGGGCCTGGCCGTTCCGAGGGTGGGGACGAGCCGGGAGCTCTACGAGGCGATCGTGTACTTCTGCGGCGATGCCGCCGGGTGGGTCACCGGCCAGACGCTCCGCGTGGACGGCGGCGGTGGTCTTCGCTGAGGGCCCCGTCGCTCAGGGCTTCAGTGCCACCACTCGGTGACCGCGGTCAGGTGACGCCGCATCCGGTGCCGGGCGAGGCCTTCGTCTCCGGCCAGCACGGCCTCGGTGATGCGCCGATGGACGTGTTCCACCTCGGCGCGGGCGGAATCGCTGATCTCGGCCCGCTCCTTGTTCGTGTGCCGACGCCACAGCTCGGCGAGGATGCGCAAGAACAGAGCGAGCACCGGATTGCCGGCCAACTCCGCGAGAACCTCGTGGTAATGCTCTGCCCAGTCTTCGTCGTCCGCGGTGCCGTCCCCGGTCCAGGTGACGGCCTCCTCCAGACGCTCGGCGACCAGCGGATCGTGGTATCGGCCGGTCACCCGGCTGATGAGACCGAGCTCGATGGCGTCCCGGACCATGACGAGGTCCGCCCCGGTCACACGCTGGTACTCCAGGTAGAGCGCCATCGTGTCGATGCTGGCCTGCGGATCCGGGGAGCCGACGACCAAGCCACCGCCCGGGCCACGACGCATACGAGCGACCGAGTGGTACTCGAGAAGCCGGACCGCCTCACGGAGCACCGCCCGGCTGATGCCGTACCGCGCCAGCAGGTCGGCCTCCGACCCGAGGACGGTGCCGACCGACCAACCGGAGGACGCGATCTCCTCGCGCAGCCGACTCGCGACGACCTCCGCCAGCTTGGCGCCCGGCGTCTCCTCGCCGGCCGGGATCGTCGACGAACCCGCCAGACCGGAGTGCGGCGTCCGGCTGTACTTGAGCATCCACCCCGAGATGGCCTCGAGATAGTCCCCCATCCATGCCTCGGCCTTGCTGCGGTCGCCGGCGATCACGGCGTCGGCGATCTCGGCATGACGGCGAACGGCCTCCGCGCGTGCCCGCCGGTAGTCGCGCGGCGGAATGCCGGACGGATCCGTGTAGCGGTTCGTCAGCCGGATGAGGACGTCGATGAACAGCCGCAGCACCGGGTTGGTGGACAGTTCGCTCAGGACGACGTGCAGTGGCTGGGTGGTGCGGTCCTCGGGCGAGTCCGTGATCGTCTCGGCGTCGATGGTGCGGCGCACGAGGTCGATACCGTCCTCGGTGACGTGCTGTGCGGCGAGGCCGGCGGCCAGTGGCTCGAGCAGCCGGCGTGCCTCGATGAGGTCGGCGACGCTGGCCCCGACGTACTCCAGGTAGATGACCACCGCCTGGGCGGCCGGACCGGCGTCCGGCGGCGACACGAACAGCCCGCCGTTGGGTCCCCGCCGCATCCGGGCCACCTGGTGGTGTTCGACCAGGCGAACCGCCTCGCGCAGGACGGAACGGCTCACCCCGTACCGCTCCCGCAGCTCCGGCTCGGATCCGAGAAGCTCGCCGACCGGCCAGCCCCGGCGGACGACGTCGGCCTCGATACGCCGCGCGACCTGCGCGGCGAGCTTGCCGACCGTCGCGTCGTCGGGATGTTCGACGTCGAGAACCTCCGCGGTCGAGTCGGACCCCGAGGGGACGACATCGGCGACAGCCATCTGAGAGCTCCTGGTAGTTCGGGGATACTCAGTTTAGACCGTCGGGTATGTGCGTCGCGTGTCGTTCGATGTCCAATACGTTTCGAGTTACCTGAATCGTCCGGGGGTGGTGCTGCTACCGGAGTGACGTTACGAGGCTACGGACTGCCCCGTGAGCAGGTCCACGAGGCGGGACCGGTGCAGGGCGGCGTCCCCCTGGAGCACCGCGTCGGCCTTGGCGCGTCGAAGGAACAGGTGCAGATCGTGCTCCCAGGTGAAACCGATCCCACCGTGAAGCTGCAACGCCGAGCCCGCGACGTCGCCGGCGACCGCCGAGGTGTACGAGGCGGCCACACAGGCAGCTCGGGCGGCGTCCTCGGCGTCGGCGTCGGCAGCCATGGCCGCGTAGTAAGTCGCGGCCCGGGCGCCCTGAACCTGCATGGCCATTGTCGCGACCGCTTGTTTCACCGCCTGGAAGCTGCCGATCGAGCGGCCGAACTGGACCCGCACCTTCACGTACTCGACCGTGAGTTCCAGCAGGCGTTCGAGCGTGCCGAGCGTCTGCGCGGCGGACAGGACCGCCGCGTCGTCGAGCAGCCGGTGTAGAGCACCCGGCGCTCCGTCCAGGCGGCGGGAAGAGGGTACACGGACGTCGTCGAGGCGGACCTCGGCGAAGGTGCGGGTGAGGTCGAGCGTGCGTTGGCGACGCACGGTCAGACCCGCGGAGTCCCTGTCGACGAGGTAGGAGACCGGCTCGCCGCGCTCCAGCGCGGTCACCAGCAGCCAGCGGGCGCCGTCGGCATCCTGCACAGCGGTTTTCGTCCCGGTGAGGAGGACATCGTTGCCTTCGGCGCGCACGGTGGTGCCGAGCCCTTCGGGCGACCACGGCCGGCCCGGCTCGGCGAACGCCCAGGTGGCCCAGGCGCTACCGTCGGCCAACGCCGGAAGCACCTCGGTGCGCAGCTCCTCCGCGCCACCCCGGTCGACGGCGCGGGCGACGAGCAAGGCAGGCAGGAACGGCCCGCGGGCGACGGCCCGGCCGGTCTCCTCGGCGACCAGCGCCGCTTCGATCAGGCCTTGCCCGGAGCCGCCGTGTTCCTCGCCGATCAGCAGGCCGGTCCAGCCGAGATCGCCGGCCAGCCGCCAGAGGGTGGGGTCGACCTCGGCGTCGTCGTCCAGCTGCGTTCGCAGGACCGAGACGGGCGCCCGGTCGGTCAGGAGGTCGCGCGACGCCTCCCGGAGCAGGGCCTGCTCGTCGGTGAGCTCAAAATCCATGCCTGAAAAGTATCCTCAATACCGGGTCATGTCGAGGTAGAGTCGCGGACCATGCAACGGTATTGAGGATACCGAAATTCCACTGGTGAGGGGCGCGCATGCGGGACGCAGTGATCGTGGAGGCCGTGCGGACGCCGGTCGGCAAGCGCAACGGGGGCCTGTCTGGAGTTCATCCCGCGGACCTGTCCGCGCACGTGCTCAACGCGCTGGTCGGGCGCGCGGGCGTCGATCCGGCGCTCATCGACGACGTGGTCTGGGGCTGTGTCGGACAGGTCGGCGAGCAGACGTTCGACATCGCGCGTACCGCCGCGCTGACCGCGGGCTGGCCGGAGTCGGTCACCGGCGTCACCGTCGATCGGCAGTGCGGCTCGTCCCAGCAGTCGGTGCACTTCGCCGCCGCCGGGCTGATCGCCGGGCAGTACGACCTGGTCGTTGCCGGCGGAGTGGAGTCGATGAGCCGGGTGCCGATGGGCTCGTCCGTCGGTGATCAGAAGCCCTATCCGGACACGTTCTTGAACCGCTACGGCGGAGTCGCTCCGAACCAGGGCGTCGGCGCGGAGCTGATCGCCGAGCGATGGGGATTCCCCCGCACGCGGCTCGACGAGTTCTCCGTCGCGTCCCACGAGAAGGCTGCCGCCGCCCGCGCCGAGGGTCGGTTCGACGCGCAGATCGCACCGGTGACCACTGACGCCGGCGTGGTGCAGCACGACGAGGGCGTCCGCGCGTCGACGGTGGAGAAGCTCGCCACGCTCAAACCGGTTTTCAAGCCGGACGGCGTCATTCACGCCGGCAACTCCTCGCAGATCTCGGACGGCTCCGCGCCGCTGCTGATGACCACGTCCGAGAAGGCAGCCGAGTTGGGGCTGACCCCCATCGCCCGCGTGCACACCGCGGTTCTGGCCGGCGCCGACCCGGTGCTGATGCTGACCGCGCCGATCCCGGCGACGCAGAAGGCGCTGGCCAAATCGGGGCTCTCGCTCGACGAGATCGGGGCCTTCGAGGTCAACGAGGCATTCGCGCCCGTGCCGCTCGCCTGGCTCGCCGACATCGGCGCCGACGCGAAGACGCTCAACCCCAACGGCGGCGCGATCGCACTGGGCCACCCCCTGGGCGGGTCCGGGGCGCGGATCATGACCACGCTCGTGCACCACATGCGCGACAACGGCATCCGGTACGGCCTGCAGACCATGTGCGAGGGCGGCGGCCAGGCCAACGCCACCATCCTCGAACTGCTCTGACGGAGGAGATCTTCACCATGGCGGTCAGGGGACTGGACCGTGGGCAGCGTCCCGCGCTGGTCATTTCGGAGTGTCAGAACGGCATCACCAACCTCGCGTACGAGCAGAGCCCGCTCATCGAGCAGGTGACCGAGCGCGGCATCATCCCGCGGATCGACGTCCTCGCCGGGGCGTTCCGCGCGGCCGGCCTCCCGGTCATCCACGTGACGATCGCCGCGCCGCCCGGATTCGTCGGCTTCCGGGTCAACTGTGCGCTCGCCGCGCGGATCGCCAAGCAGGGGAAGCTCGTCACCGGCACGCCGTACGCCGCCGTGCACGACGACCTGCCCCTCCACGACGGCGACCGCGTGCTGGAACGGATGCACGGGATGGCCCCCTTCACCGGCACCGAGCTCGACGCGGTGTTGCGCGGCCACGACGTCGACACGGTCGTCCTCGCAGGCGTGTCGACCAACATCGCGCTTCCGGGAGCCGCCACCGAGGCGGTCGCGCTCGGCTACGAGGTGGTCCTCGTCGAGGACTGCACCGCCGGAGGCACCGCGGAGTCGCACCAGGCGCAGATCAGCCTGCACCTGCCGCTGCTCGCGACGATCACGCACGGCGCCGCCGTGACCGCTGCCCTCGGATCCGAATGAGCTCCGGATGAGCACTGTCGAGCTGACCGTCGAGGGCGGCGTCGGCGTCATCTCGCTGAACCGGCCGCACCGCCACAACGCCGTCGACGACGAGCTGCACAAGGAGCTGCTCCGGATCTGGGCAGCGGTTCAGGCGGATCCGGACGTTCGGGTGGTCGTGCTGCGGGGCAACGGTCCGTCGTTCTGCTCCGGGCGGGACACCGCGCAGCTCGGCGAACGGGTGGCGGGGGAGAGCGACCTATCGTTCATCCGGCGGCACCAGCGCACGCGCATCGATCAGCTCGACAGCCCCAAGCCGGTGATCGCCGCGGTACGCGGTGCCGTGCTCGGCGGTGGCCTGGAGATGGCGCTGGCCGCCGACATCCGCATCGCGGCGAGCGACGTCGCGATGGGCTTCCCGGAGATCCGGTACGGGCTGATGACCGACACCGGCGGTTCGGGGTTGGCGACGGCCCTCGCCGGCCCGTCGCGGGCCAAGCTCATGCTCATGACCGGGAGACGGATCGACGCCGGGCAGGCGTTGGCCTGGGGCCTGGTCGACCAGGTCGTCGCACCGGCCGAGCTGGACGACGTGAGCTTCTCGCTGGCCATCGAGATCGCTGGCCACTCCACCGCGGCGCTGACGATGCTCAAGGCCACCGTCGACGGCGTGTGGCACGGCCAGCTCCACACCGCGCTCCGCGCCGAGCTCCTGGCGCAGGTGGCGCTCTTCGGCAGTGAGGACTACCGAGCCCGCAAGCCGGGGCCCGGCCGCAATGAGTAGTACACGCGTTTCGTGAGACCGAGTTCGTGAGCAAGGGAGCACACGCATGCACTTCGGGCTGAACATGGTGCCGGTCCGGCTCGGGGAGCTGACCGACGCCGCCCAGCGGGCCGAGGCGCTCGGCTTCGAGTCACTCTGGGTCGGCGAGCACATCCTCACCCCGGTCGCGGTCGCGCCGAAGTATCCCGGCGCGACCGGCAAGCCGCCGTTCTCGCCCGACTCGCGGTTCACCGAGCCGTTCGCGACACTGGCCCATCTGGGTGCCGTCACCTCCCGGGTACGGCTCGGCACCGGTATCGCGATCCTGCCGCTGCACGCACCCCTCGCGCTCGCTCGCTCCATCGCGACCGTCGACGTCCTCTCGGGAGGACGGGTGAGCGTCGGGGTGGGCGTCGGCTGGATGCGCGAAGAGTTCGACGCGGTCGGTCAGGACTTCACCACACGGGGGCGACGGATGGACGAGATGCTCGCCGTACTCGACACCCTCTTCACCGAGGAGCGGCCGAGTTTCGCGGGTGAGTTCTACACGCTGCCGGAAATGGGCTTCCAGCCGAAGCCGCTGCAGCGACCGCGTCCCCCGATGCTCGTCGGCGGCTCGTCCGAGGTCGCCCTCCGGCGCGCCGCCCGGGCGGGCGACGGCTGGTACGGCGGCCAGCAGCCCCCGGAGGAGGTGGTCGCCATCATCGAGAAGCTGCAGCGGTACCGGGAGGAGTACGAACGGGCGGACCGTCCGTTCGAGATCACCGTGCTCACCGCGTGGGGGAAGGGGTACGACGCCGATCTGGTCGCGGGCTACGAGAAGGCCGGGGTCCACCGGATGGTGGCGACGCCGTGGTCGAGTAGCCGCGAAGCTCTCGCCGGCATCGAAGCGTTCGCCCGGACGGCCGGTCTGGCATCGGAGGGTGCTCGATGAGCGACCGGTTCGAGGGGAAGATCGCCCTGGTCACCGGCGGTGGCAAGGGCATCGGGGGTGCGATCTCCCTGGCGCTGGCCGACGAGGGCGCCGACGTCGCGATCAACTTCCGCAGCGACGCCGATGCCGCCGCCGAGACTGCCGCCGAGGTTGAGAAACGCGGTCGCCGGGCGCTGCTGGTCCCGGCCGACGTCACCGACGACGCGGCCGCGCTCGCGATGGTGGAGCGCGTGCGTGCCGAGCTGGGACCGGTCGACTTGCTGGTCAACAACGCGGCGTACACGCGCTTGATCGACCCGGAGCAGATGACCCTGAAGATGTGGCGGCGCATCTTCGCGGCCAACGCCGAGGCGGTGTTCCACCTGACCTGGCTGGTGAAGGACGACATGCGGCGCCGCGGGGGAGGAGCGATCGTCAACATCTCCTCGACCTCGTCGCTCAAGCCGGATCCCAGCATGATGGCGTACGGGGCCTCGAAGGCCGCGCTCAACCACTTCACCCAGACCGCCGCGCTCGCGCTCATCCGCGACAACATCCGGGTCAACGCGGTCGCGCCGGGCTTCGTCGCGACGCCGCGGACGGAGACGGTCGACCCACGGACCCGGGCCGAGATGGAGCGCAAGCTGCCGCTGGGGCGTGGTGGGCGGCCCGAGGAGATCGCCGCGATGGTCACGTTCCTGCTCTCCGACGACGCCAGCTACGTCAACGGACAGGTGATCGCGGCGTCCGGGGCGCCGTCCTGATCAGTTCCGCGCAGGCCTCCGGCTCCTCGAGCGGTAGGTGATGGTGCGCGCCGGGTAGCCGTACGGTCGTCCACCCAGGGTGGACGACCGCGGCTCGCTCGGCGAATGCCGGGTTGACGACGCTGCTCAGCGCCCCGGAGACGTAGCAAACGGGGAGGGCCCCCGTGGCCGCGCAGCGCTCGACGTCGTCACCGTAGAGGTGCGGGAGCTCGGCGGGATCGTGCTTCCACGCCCAGCCACCGGGTACCGCCCGGAGGCCGTACTCCGCGACCGGGTCGAGGACCGCGGCGGGGAGTTCGGGCTGCGGCGGCGTCAGCCGGAACCTCGCGCGAGCCTCGGCATACGTCGGGTAGACGCGTGCCGGTCTGCGCGTGCCGATCCGCTCCCGCAGGGAACCGGGCGCCCAGAGGCCCGTATCGAGCAGAACGAGGCCGGCGAAACGGTCCGGCTGCACGGTCGCCGCGTACAGCGCGACGCGGCCCCCCAGACTGTGCGCGACGACCAGGGGACGCCCGGCGCCGACGGCGTCGGCCACTGCGAGCAGCTCCGCCGCCCAGGTCCACCCGTCGTAGGACGCGCGGTGAGCGCTGTCGCCATGGCCGCTCAGGTCGACGGTGATGACCCGCCGGTCCGCGGTCAGCAGCGGCATGACCGCGTGCCACCACCCGGAGTGCGCGCGGCTGCCGTGCACCAGCACCAGGTCGCGCGACCCGGTGCCGTGCACGGCGTAGCGCACGTCGGCGCCGGCCACCGTGACGGTGTTCAGCCGATCACGCCCCGTTCGCGCAGGTCGGCGATCGTCGCGTCGTCGTAGCCGATCTCGCGCAGCAGCGCGTCGGTGTGTTCGCCGACGAGGCAGCCACCCTTGGTCTGCGTCGAGGACCGGGAGAACTTCACCGACGGCCCGAAACGCAGGTACTCCTCGAAGATCGGGCTGACCGCGGTACCGGCGTACTCGGCCGCCAGCGCGGGGTCGGTCTGCATCTGGTACTCGGGCAGGACCTCGGTGACCTGCACGCAGCCCACGCCGGCCCCGAGAAGGCGCTTCTCCCAGTCGCCCGCGGAGCGCCGGGCGAAGACGTCGGTCAGGACGTCGGCGAGCTCCCGGTCGTGCGCGGCGCGGCCCTCCGGCGTCGCGAACCGGTCGTCGCCGGCCAGGTCCACCTCGGTGGCCAGCGCCTCGACGAGTGCGCCCCACTCCCGTGCCGCCGGAGCAGTGAGGCACACCCAACCCTCGGCCGTGCGGTACATGCGGTAGAGAGCCGACCAGCCCATGGCGTCGTCGTCGACCTCCGGTGCCTGCGGACGGCCGGGAAAGTCGACGATGCGTTCGAGTAAGACGTGCGTCCCGGTGGCCAGCATCGTGACGGTCAGCGCACCGGTCGGGCGCTGCCGCTGCCGAGCGAGCAGGCCGAGCAGGATCGTGGAGGCGACCGCCAGCGCCGAGAGGCCGTCGGCCTGCAGGCTCGGTACGGCGGTCGCCGAGCCGAGCTGGCGCATCGCCGACTTCTTGGCGGCCATCGTGTTCGCGGCGCGGACCGCGAACGGGGCGTCGGTCAGCGCCAGTCCGGCGGCCGCCGCGACGCTCGGGGCGTAGGCGGGGCGGTGGCCGTACGGGCCGCCGGTGCCGTACCCGGGAGCATTGACATAGATCAGGTCGGGGTTGACCCGGCGCAGCGTCTCCGGGTCGACACCGGCGCGGGCGGCCGCACCGGCGCGGAAGGCTTGCAGCACGATGTCGCTGCGGCGTGCCAGCTCGTGCACGATCCGCAGTCCCTCGTCGGTCCGCAGGTCCAGCGCGATCGACTCCTTGCCCTGCATGACCCGCACCCCGCCGGCTTCGGGGAAGGGCAGCGTGTTGCGGATCGTGTCCCCGGCCAGCGTCTCCACCTTGATGACCCGTGCGCCGAGGTCGGTCAGCTGGGTGCTGCCGAACGGTCCGGCGAACATGACGCCGAACTCGAGGATCGTCACCCCCGCCAGCGGTAGTTCGGACGGTCCGTCGCCTGCCGCAGCACTCGGTGCAGCGGCCTCGATCGCTGTACGGATCTCGGCGCCGTGTTCGTCGAGCCGCGGGGCCGGGCGGACCGGCAGGAAGGGCCGGTCGTCGGAGTGGACGAGCGCACCCGGACGACGCACGGTGCCCCGCTCGGGGTCCTCGACCCGCACGTCGCGGCGCTCCCACTGCAACTGCGGGTGGTCGAGCGCCTCCGGGCCCTGCCGGAACAGCTCCGCGCTCACGTTCGGATTGGTCTCGAAGACCTCCCGCCACTCCGCCAGCGTCCGCTCGCCCGCCTTCTCCAGCACGATCTCCCAGAACTCGGTCCGCAGCTCCTGGGACTCGAACTTGGGGACGTCCTTCCACCGTGGGTCGGTGAGCATGTACGACAGCCCGAACTCCTCGAGCATGGCCAGGAACAGCCGGGGGTCGGTCTGGGCGAACTGGAGGAAGTGGCCGTCCTTGGTGGGGGCGGCCATCAGCGAGTAGAGCATCGGGCTCAGCGGCTCGCCGTTCGGGTCAAAGGGTTCGACCGTCTCGTACGCGCCGGGCCAGCGGACGCCGATCAGCTGACCGGACCAGTTCCAGGTGTCGATCATGCTCACGCCGCGGACCAGGTCGGCCTCCACGTGCTGCCCGAGACCGGTCGACTCGCGGTCGAGCAAGGCGGCCAGGATTCCGTGGACAGCCGTCTGTGCCGCCCCCCAGGAGGCGTACGGAACGCTGACGAACGCCGGCCCCGGCCGTTCGATCATCCGCGCCTTGCTGTGGAACATCCCGAGCTTGGCCATGACCAACGCTTCGTAGCCGGGTAACGCCGCCCACGGCCCGGACGTGCCGAAGCCGGTGATCGCACAGCTGACCAGCCGGGGGTTGAGGCTGGTGAGCCGGTCACCGGTCAGCCCGAGCCGTTCCAGGCTGCGGGGACGCATCGTCGTCACGCAGACGTCGGCGTCCGCCAGGAGGCGATCGAGGTCGGCGCGGCCGGCCTCGTTCTGAAGGTCGAGGACGACGCTCCGCTTCCCGCCGCTCATCGCGGGCCACGCGGCCAGCGACCGCAGCGGGCTGCCTCCCGGCGGCTCGACGAGAACCACGTCGGCCCCGGCCTCGGCGAGGAATTGGGTTGCCTGACCTCCCGGCGCGGTCGTCGAGAGATCGACCACGCGCACCCCAGTGAGAGGGCCGGTCACCTGCTCGGTGCTCGACACTTCGCTGTCCGACGCACGTCCGGTCACGGCTTCTCCTCCGCCATTGAGGGGAATTCAGTACCCGCTATTGGAAGCGAAGTGTGTCCTCCCGGTGACCTCCAGGTCAAGGGAACGATCCGCACCCCGCGACGTCAGGGCTTGGTCGTCGAACCCGCGTCGACGGTCATCTGCAAGCCGGTGACGTACCGGCCCTCGTCCGAGGCGAGGAACAGGACCGCGTTCGAGACGTCGCGCGGTGTGACCGCCGGAGCCAGCGTGTTCGTCGCGCCCATGCCGAACAGCGGATGGGTCGCCGCGAGTTCCTCGAGTGACGAGTTCAGTGCCAGCCCGGTGTCGGAGACCCCCGTCGGGTGGACGCTGTTGACCCGGATGCCGTGTTCGGCCAGTTCGTTGGAGAGCGCTCGGGCGAGCCCCACGACGCCGTGCTTGCTCGCCACGTAGTGCGCGTACGGCACGTGCCCGCGGAGGCCGCCTGCCGAGCTGATCAGCACGATCGAGCCGCCGTTGCCTGCCGCCAGCATGCCCGGGATCGCGGCTCGCGCGGTGTTCCAGACGCCGGTCAGGTTCACTCCGATGACGATGTTCCACGCCTCCTCGGTCAACTCCCAGGCACGTCCTGACGAGATGACGCCAGCGTTGGCAACAACCGTATTGAGGTTGCCCAACTCGGCGACGGCGTCGGCCACCGCAGCACGCAGCGCATCGACGTCCCGGACATCGGCGCGCCGAGCCAGACAGCGGCGGCCTGTCGCGCGGACCAACTCGGCGGTCTCTTCGAGGTCTTCCGGAGTGGCGAGCTGGTACGGAAGCGCCGGGCTGATGGGCGCACAGACGTCCGTAACCAGGACATCCGCGCCCTCCTCCGCCAGCCGCACGGCGTGGGAGCGGCCCTGGCCCCGGCCGGCGCCGGTCACCCACACGACCTGTCCGTCGATTCGCCCCATGTGTCACTCCTCTTGATCGAACCTCGTGGAACGCGAGAAAGGTATACCAAATTCCGTTACCGTGGACGGATCCTTCATCGAAGTGGGGTGCTGATGCCGACGGTGAGTGACGACGGGACGCTGGCGGGGCAGATTGTCCGGGGAGCCGAGACTCACGGCACGGTCGAGATCGTCTTCGACGGACCCCGCGGCAGCCGCCGGGCCACCGTCGCCGAGCTGGTCGCGGACGCGGAACGGGTGGCCGGAGGCCTGCAGGCGCGCGGAGTCGGCCCCGGCGACGTCGTCGCGGTGCAACTCGGCAGTGTCTACGAGGGTGCGGTGGCCCAGGCTGCGGTGGCGTTGTGCGGTGCCGTGCTGCTCCCCGTGGTCCTCATCTACGGTCCGCGGGAGCTCGGGTTCATCCTCCGGCAGTCCGGTGCGGTCGCGCTCGTGCTCCCCGGCGAAGTCAAAGGACGCAGGCACGCGGCTACCGTGCTCGGTGCGCTGGAGCGGCCGCCGTCGCTACGCACCGTCGTCGTGGTGGGCAGCACCGCCGGTGTCGACGGCGCGATCGCCTTCGACGACCTGAACGGCGCGCTCGCCCGTCCCACGCTGCGTCCGGACCAGCGCGCGCTGCTGGTCTACACCTCGGGCACCACCGCGGACCCGAAAGGCGTCCAGCACTCCCATCGCACGCTGCTCGGAGAGATCTTCTCGCCGATCCTGCAGCGCCGGTTACGGCAGCTGGCCCTGTTCCCGGCCGGGCACGTCGCCGGGTTGCTCGGGCTGATGCGCATCCTCGTGCACGGGTGGCCGACCGTCGTCCTCGAGACGTGGGACCCCGGCCGGGCCGCGGCACTCGTCGACGAGTTCGCGCTCACGTACGGGGTCGGAGCGCCCGTCCAGCTCGCCGGCCTTCTCGATCAACAGGCCCGCGGGGCGGCGACGCTGGCCACGCTGGAGGAGTTCATGACCGGGGCGGCGAACGTGCCACCGGCTCTGATCAGCCGAGCCGAGCGTGCCGGCCTGCCCGCCTACCGGTGCTACGGATCCAGCGAGCACCCGACGATCAGCACGGGCGTCCGGAACGATCCACTGACCAAGCGGGCGAACACCGACGGGCGGATCATCGCCGGCAGCGAGATCAGGCTGGTGGACGACGAGGGGAACGACGTGCCGGACGGCGCGGAGGGCGAGATCGCCAGCCGCGGGCCGGAGCTCTTCCTCGGCTACACCGATCCGGCGCTCGACCGGGACGCGTTCCTGCCCGGACGCTGGTTCCGCACCGGCGACGTCGGCCGGCTCGACGGCGACGGCTACCTGACGATCACCGACCGCAAGAAGGACATCATCATCCGCGGCGGGGAGAACATCTCGTCGAAAGAGGTCGAGGACGTGCTCGCCGAGCACCCGGCCGTGCTCGACGTGGCCGCGGTCGGACTGCCCGACGAGCGAATGGGGGAGCGTGTCTGCGCGGTGGTCGTGCTCGGCACGGGACAGAGCCTGGACCTCGACCAGGTCCGGGAGCACTTCGCCGCGTCGGGCCTGGCGAAGCAGAAGACACCGGAGCGGGTCGAGGTGGTGACCGAGCTGCCCCGGACGCCCGCCGGGAAGGTGCAGAAGTACCTTCTCCGGCGGGAGCTGACGCAGCCGCGCTGACGAGATGCCCGAACCGGTGTCAGCCGAGTCGGAGGAACCGATGGAGAAACGCCGCGAGTTCCCGTGGCCGGTCGGACTGCACGGAATGTCCGGCACCGGGAATCATCTCGACGGTCGCCCCCGGCTGACGCCCGGCGAACTCCGCGATGTCGGCCCGGCCCACGAAGTCCGAATCGCCCCCGGGCACCAGCGCGATCGGGACGTCGATGCGGGACAGGTCGTCCCACAACCGCTCGTACACCTCGGGGGAGGCGGTCTGGCGGTCGTAGCGCCACGCCCAGCGCCCGCTGGGCAATTGGCGGGCGTTGTGCGTGACGCCGCGCCGGAGCGCCGCCCGGGGCCGCTGCGGGGCACCCGCGGCGGCTGCTTCGACCATCGCGTCCAGGCTGTCGAACTCCGCCGGGCCGGCCACCAGGGCCGTCGTCCCTCGCTGCTGGGCCGTCATCCCGACGGTTCGTGCGAGCACCGAGGGCGTGACGTCGACGACGACCAGGCCGGTGGCCGTGCCCGGATACCTCGCGGTGAGCGCGATACCGGTCAGCCCGCCGAGCGACATCCCGACCACCGGTACGAGGCCGACCCCCCACGAGGCGAGAGCGGCCGCCACCGTTCCGGCGTTCGTGCCGGGGGAGTAATCCTTGTCCTGCCTCCACCCGGAGTGGCCATGGCCGGGAAGATCGACGGCCAGCGCGGGCACGCCGAGTGCGACCAGCACCGAGTCCCAGGTGTGGGCGTTCTGCCCGCCCCCGTGCAGCAACACCAGCCGGACCGGGCCCACGCCCCAGCGGAGCGCGGACACCCGGCCGGTCGGCGTCTCGGCCTCGACGCGGCGTACCGGCAGGACGCGGCCGACCGGAACGCCGACTTCGGCGGCGTTCTCGGCCAGCAGCGCGAACTCGCCGTCGGCGGGTTGTGTGGTCGTCATCGCCGCCCGATGCCGTCGAGCACGGTCTCCGGAATCGGGACGTGCTTGGCGCGCAGGTACTCGCCCACCGACTTGCCCACCTGGTCCACCCGCAGGTTCGACGATCCGCCATTGCCGAGCAGACCCACCAGGACGAGGTTCACGGCGCGGAGCTCGGGGAACTCGTGCCGGATCACCCGGCAGTCCTTCGCTTCGGGCAGCAGTGCCCGGATGTTCTCGGTCGACAGCGCCCGCCGCAGCCACTCCCAGGCCTCCGGGCCTTCGATTTCGCGCGGAAGCCAGACCCCGATGTTGCAGTTCCCGCCCTTGTCGCCGGACCGCGCGTACGCGACCGTGCCCAGCGGCACCCGCCGGGTGGCACCGACCGCGAGCTCCGGTGGTTCGGGATGAACCGGCTGCGGCGACGGCTCCGCGCCGGTCGCGACCGGCGCGTCCACGGTCGTCCCGTCCTCGAACACCGCCCGGTGGAGGAGCCGGTCAGTGGGCAGCAGCGCGGGCCAGTAGTCGATGCGGGGCCAGGGAGTCGTCACCCGCGGGCTGTGGGTGTCGTGGAAGAAGCCGGGGAAGCCCTGCAGGTAGATGCTCCCCATCACCTGCGTGAACCCGCGGAGCTGCTCCGATGTCCGCGCCGTAGCCATCACGCGGATCGGGACCGTCGCCTCCCACTGCGACGCGGGGTCCTCCGCGGCGGTGCCGAGCGGCGTGACGTCGAGCTGGTCGACCCGGTCGTCGAGGTGGGCGTGCAGCTGAGCGCGGAGCAGCGCGACCTTCTCCGCGACGTCCGGGGCGCTGCAGAACAGGAACTGCACCATCTGGTAGCCGACCTCGGCGAACGTGGCCACCTTCGTGGTCGGCGGCGGCGCCGAACCGGTCACCGGGCCGATGGCCACCCGGTCGGGGCCGACCTGCTCCAGCCGTACGGTGTCGAGGTGCACCGTCGCGTCCGGGTTGAGATAGCGCGGGCCCTGGATCTCGTAGACGAGCTGGGCGATGACGGTGTCGACGGTGACCGTTCCGCCGTCGCGGCCGTGCTTGGTGATCACCGAACTGCCGTCGGCAGCGATCTCGGCGATCGGGAAACCGGGCTTCACCATTCCCGGTACCGAGCGGAAGCCGGAGAAGTTCCCGCCGGTCGCGTGCGCGCCGCACTCGATGATGTGGCCCGCCGTGACCGCTCCGGCCAGCGCGTCGTAGTCGTCGGGCGACCATCCGTGCCACCACGCGGCCGGTCCCGCGGTCAGGGACGCGTCGGTGACCCGGCCGGTGACGACGATGTCGGCCCCTGCCTGCAGCGCCGCGGCGATACCGAAGCCACCGAGGTACGCGTTGGCCGCGATCGGCTCGAATCCCCAGTCCGCGAGCGGTGCGCCGGTGTCCAGATGCTCCAACGCGAGGCCGTCGGCCCGGAACTCGTCGAGCCGATCGAGCACCGCGTCCCCCTCGACGTACGCCACCCGCAGCGGGATGCCGTCGCCCGCCGCGAGCTCACGCACGGCGGTGGCGAGCCCGGCGGGGTCGAACCCGCCGGCGTTCGTGACCACCTTGATCCCGCGTTCGGCGATCGTGCCCAGATGCGGTCGCAGCTGGCGAAGGAAGTACGCGACGTAGCCGGCGCGGCCCTTGCGGTGGCTCTCGGCGAGGATCGCGAGCGTGACCTCGGCGAGGTAGTCGCCCATCACGACGTCCACGGGGTCGCCCGCGAGCACCTCATCGAGCGCGGTCATCCGGTCACCGAGATAGCCGGAGAAATTGCCGATCCTGATCGGTCGAACACTCATGGACCGACGTTAAGACGGCGGATAGCCGCTGGCCACGTCCGTTTGAGTCAGGCACGTGACCGCAGCGGTCACGTCAGGACGAGGAGGCCGTAGTGCAGATTCTCCACCTGCGCTATTTCGTCGTCGTCGCGGAGGAACTGCATTTCACCCGCGCCGCGGAGCGGCTGTCGATGGCGACCTCGCCGCTGTCCCGACGGATCCGCGACCTCGAGCGCGAACTCGACGCGCCGCTGTTCGTCCGTGCTCACCACGACGTCACGCTCACCCCCGCCGGAGCGGCTCTCCTGCCGCTGGCGCGCGACGTGCTGGCGCGGTTCGACGCGCTCCCGGACGAGCTTCGCCGGAGCGTCGGCGACACCCGGCGGTCCGCGATCGTGGGGGTGGCGCCGGACGTGCCGCCCGGGATCCGGGACCGGTACCTCGACGCGGTCCGGAACCGGGCGCCTGGCCTGCCGGTGGCCATCCACGCGGACAACACCGCCCCACTCCTCCGTGCCGTGCGGGCCGGCCAGGTCGACCTGGCGTTCGTGCACGGCCGGGTCAGCGGCAGCGACCTGGTGGCCGTCCGCGTCCACACTCAGCCCGCCGGAGTGGCGGTCGGTCGGCGGGCCGGATTCGAGGGGCGGACGTCACTGCGGCTCGAGGAGCTCGCCGCGCTGTCGTATGTCTCCATCAACCCCGACGCCGCCCCCTCGGTCTACCGCGGGGTCGAAACACTGCTGCGTCGCCACGGGATTCGGCGACGGATGGAGCTGGAGAGCACCAGCGTCGCCGATCTCGCGCACGTGGTCGCCGGTGGGAAGGCGTTCACGTTCGCCGGACTCACCTCCGGCGCGACGCACAAGGCGTTCGCCGGGGAACCCGTGGTGGTCCTGCCCGTCGACGGAGCCCGGATCCAGCTGACCACCGACGCCGTCTGGCGCAGCGATCGTGAGCACCCCGGCGACGTGGTGGCCGACCTGGCATCCTGCGTGGACGCCGTGGCGCAGGACGGCTGACGTGTCCGGGTATCAGTGGCCGGACATACCTCCGTCGACGGCGAGTGTGGTACCGGTGATGTAGCTCGACGCCGGTGCGGCGAGGAACACGACGGCGGCATCGAGTTCGTGTTGCTCGCCGAAGCGACCCAGCGGACTACGGCTGTTGATGAACGCCATGAGCTTCTCCGGCGGGAGGTCGGCGGTCATCTCGCTGGCGAAGTAGCCCGGTGCGATCGCGTTGACCCGGATGCCCCGCCGGCCTGCCCACTGCTGCGACAGGTCGCGGGTGAGCCCGATCAACCCGGCTTTGCTGGCCGCGTAGGCCGCCTGCGGCTGGTAGGAGGCGATCAGACCGAGCATGCTGGCGATGTTGACGATGCTCGAGCCGGGCTGCATCACGCGCGCGCAGGCCTGCGCCATCCAGTAGGCACCGTCGAGATTCACGTCGACGACGCTGCGGAACTGCTCGGGTGTCTCGCGCACCGCAGGCACGGCACTGCCGACCCCCGCGTTGTTGACCAGCACGTCGACCCGGCCGAAGGTGTCCATCGCGGCCTCCGCCAGCGCGGTGCAGTCCTCCGGGCGAGCGACGTCGGTGGCCACGGCGTGCGCACGCCGTCCGGTGGCCTCGACCGCCTTCGCCGTGTCGGCCAGACGATCGACGCGACGCGCTCCCAGGACGACGTCGGCCCCGGCGTGGGCGAGTGCCACCGCGAAGCCGGCGCCGAGCCCGGAGCTCGCTCCGGTGACGATCGCGACGCGGCCGTCGAGACGGAACAGATCGAGTAAGGGGTTCACGGGTGCCTTCCGATCGAATGGCAGGAGGTCAGTCCGCGAAGGCTTCGCGGACGCGTCGGCGCAGCAACTTGCCGCTGGGCAGCCGCGGGAGTTCGGCCGTGAACACGATCGACCGGGGACACTTGAAACCGGCGAGACGCTCACGGCAGTGCCGCACGAGTTCCTCGGCCAGCTCGGCCGTCGGATCCGTCCCGGCCTCCGGCTGAACGACGGCCCGCACGGACTGGCCCATCTCCGGATCGGGTACGCCGATCACCGCCACGTCGGCGACCGCGGGGTGCATGACCAGCGCGTTCTCGATCTCGGCCGGGTAGACGTTGACGCCGCCCGAGATGATCAGGTCCGTGCGCCGGTCCGCGAGATAGAGAAACCCGTCCTCGTCGAGGTGGCCCAGATCGCCGAGGGTTGCCCGGCCTCGTTCGTCGTGGGCTCCGGCGGTCTTCTCGGGGTCGTTGTGGTACTCGAAGCTGCCGCCGCCGGAGAACCAGATCGATCCGATCTCGCCGGCCGGCAGCTCCGCGCCGTCGTCGCCGACGATGTGCACCGTGCCGACCGCGGCTCGCCCGACGGTGCCCGGATGTGCGAGCCAGTCCTCGGAGGTCGCCACGGTCATCCCGGCGCCCTCGCTGCCGGCGTAAAACTCGACGAGCTTCGGCCCCAGCCAGTCGATCATCGCGTGCTTGACGTCGATGGGGCAGGGCGCGGCCGCGTGGACGACGGACCGCAGGGAGGAGAGGTCGTAGCGCGCGCGTTGCTCCGCGGGCAGCTTGAGCATCCGGACGAAGTGGGTGGGGACGAACTGGGCGTGCGTGACCCGGTACCGCTCCATCGCCGCGAGGCAGTCCGCCGGGTCGAACCGTTCGAGCAGGACGACGGTTCCGCCGTTCCGGATCGTGCCGAGGGACCACCCGGCGGGCGCCGCGTGGTACAGCGGGGCGGGGCAGAGGTACACGCTGTCGGGCCCGAAGCCGAAGCGCGCGGCCATCGTGTGCTCGATCGGCAGGCCGGTGCCGAACGGCGGGAAGTCGTGTCCGGGCAGGATGCCTTTGGGCGCTCCGGTCGTGCCGGAGGAGTAGAAGAAGTAGACGCCTTCGATCTCCTCGGCGCCGTCGTCGGGGTCGACCTGCCGGACCAGCTCGTCGAGCGGAGCCAGACCGTGCAGGGGTGGCCCCGCGACGGCCGCGAACTCCACCGTGGGGTTCTCGCGGACGATTCTCCCGGCCAGCGCGGCGACCTGCGGAGAGGCGAACAGTGCCCGGGCGCCGCAGTCGCGCACCACGTACGCCGCTTCGTCGGCCGTGAGGTGCCAGTTCACCGGAGTCCAGTAGACACCGGCGCGCTGCGCACCCAGGGCGACGACCAGGAATTCCGGGCAGTTCTCCATCAGTACGGCGATGTGGTCCCGCGTGCCGACGCCCCGGGATCGGAGCAGGTCGGCGACCTGCCGGCTGCCGAGGTCGAGCTCGGCGTACGTGAGCGTGCGGCCGTCGGGCATCACGACGGCGGGCTTCTCGGGGTGGAGCGCGGCTAAGTCGCCGAGGTGCATGCCGCCGCCCCGCTCAGCGCAGGGTCCAGTCGCGCCGGTTCACCGATGAGCGGCTGACCTGCGACTGGCCGATGGGGTTGCCCAGCTGCGGATAGGAGTACGCGGTGCGCAGTGCCTGCGAACGAGTGGAGTCGAGGGACTCCCACACCGCCCGGACGGTGCCCTGGATGGCCACCGGTGGCTTGCTCGCGATGATGGCCGCCAGCTCGGCCGCGCGCTTCCACAGCTCGGCACGCGGCACGACCTCGCTGACCAGGCCGATCTGGAGTGCCCGCTCGGGGGACAGCCGTTCGTCGAGGCCGAGTAGAGCGATGCGCAACGTCTCGCCCAGCGGAATGCGGCGGGCCAGCCCGATCGGCTCCAGAGCCGCGGTCAGCCCGTAGGAGACGTGGGGGTCGAAGAACGTGGCGTCGTCGGAGCAGATGACGATGTCCGACTCGTTGATCCAGTAGAACGCGCCACCGGCGGCCATGCCGTGGACGGCACACACCACGGGCTTCCACACGTGGTTCGTCTTGGGGGAGAGCCTCTCGCCGGGATCGGTCTGACTCCAGATGTTCGACTCCTGGGGAACACCCTCCTTGACGTCCACTCCCGTACAGAAGGCTCGATCCCCGGCGGCGCGCAGGACCACGACGTGAACGTCGTCGTCGCTCTTGACCTGGTTCCAGATCGCAGTGAATTCCTTACACATGGTCTGGTTGAAGCTGTTCATGGCTTCCGGACGGTTCAGCGTCACGGTCGCGATGTGGTCCGCCACGTCGTACGTCACGGTCTCCAGGCGCGCCGGGTCGAATCCGCTGCCCATGTGCCTCCGCCTTTCCGCGCCACCCTGCGTTCTGCCGCAAAGAGTACGCTATTTACCCGCTGTGACGCGGCCCAGCTGCGCTACTAGGTGTAGACCAACTAAATCAGGTACCTTTTCTGTCTGTCGCAGGGGTCGCGCCGGAAGGGGGATCGGAATGATTCAGCAGCGTCTCGGGAGCCTGTTGAAGCGAGCACCGGCGCGCGCCGCGGTTGTGTACGGCGAAACGGCGTGGACGTGGACTCAGCTCGCCGCGCTGTCGGAGAAGCTGAACAGGCTACTCAATATGGTGGCGCTCGGCGACGGGGCCAGGATCGGCGTCGCGCTGGAGAACCGACCGCAGTCCGGCGCCGTGGTGGCTGCTCTCCTCGCCACGGATCGGTGCCTGACGGCGCTGAATCCGCTGCGCGGCCCCGAGCGCCTGTGTGCCGACATCGAGGCCAACGCGCTCCCGGTCGTGGTGGCGTCGTCGCACGTGCTCGCGCTGCCCGGGGTGCGGCGCGCGATCGCTCGGCACGGCCGGACCATCGTCGTGGACTGGGACGGGACGTGCGAGATGGAGTCGGTCGAGCCGGTCCTCGTGACGGACCGCTCGACGGCGCCCGGCGTCGCGGTCGAGACGCTCACCGTCGGAGGGCGGAAGCAGGTGCTGCTGACCTACCAGCAACTGGCGACCGCGTTCCGGTCGGCGGGCGCGCGCGGCCGCGCAGGCGACGCGGGCACCGTCGCGCACGAGACCGGTGCGACGATCGTCTCCACGCCGATCGCGCAGATCGGTGGACTGGTCTCGCTCGTGGCCTCGATGTACGCGGGACGCCGGACGGTGCTTCTCGACGGCTTCCTCGTCGACGAGTGGGTCCACGCGGTCGAGCGGTACCGGCCGTACGCCGCCGAGCTGACCCCGGGCGCGATGCGGGCGCTAGTCGAGGCGAATGCGTCGGCGCACCGGTTGGCCAGCCTCCAGGTCATCACCTGTGGAACCGATCCCTGCCCGCCGCAACTCGCCGACGCGCTGTTCAGCCGGTACGGGATCCGCGTCGTTCTGACCTACGGAGCGGTCGAGTTCTCCGGGGCGGTCGCCGGATGGACGAGAGCCGACCACGTGCGGTGGTGGATACGCAAACAGGGAGCGGCCGGCCGCGCGCTCCCGGGTGTCGCGCTGCGGGTCGTCGGCAGGGGTGGCGTGGAGTTGCCCGCGGGGACGTCCGGTGTCCTGGAGATCCGGTCCGCCCGGGAGGCCGACGCGGGGCGGCAGTGGGTGCGGACCAGTGACCTGGCGCGCCTCGACGAAGACGGCTTCCTCTGGATCGAGGGCCGCACAGATGACGCGATGATCGGGGCGTTCGCATGAGTTCGATCGATGTCGGGCTGTTACTGATTCGGGTCGTCGTGGGTGCGACCCTGCTGATGCATGCCTGGAACCACTGGTTCGGCGGCGGGAAGGTGGCCGGCACGGCCGGCTGGTTCGAGAGCCTCGGGCTGCGGCCGGGGCGGCTGCACGCGTGGGCCAGCATCGTCACCGAGATCGCCGCCGGTCTGGGCTTGATCGTCGGTCTGTTGACGCCGCTGGCCTGCGTGGCGGCGATCGGACCGATGGTCGTGGCAGGCATCGCGGCACACCGCCGCAACGGGTTCTTCGTCTTCCGCGACGGCTGGGAGTACGTGCTGATGATCGCGGTCGTCGCCGCGGCGATCGCGCTGATCGGCCCCGGTGCGGCCTCGCTCGATCACGCCCTCGACATCGTGATCCGCGGACCGTTGGGTCTGGCGATCGCCGTGGTGGGAGGCGTCGGCGGTGCGGCATTACTCCTGGCGGTCGCCTGGCGCCCGGCCGGCCGGACCGCGCCCTGACCGGGCGCGGTCACGGACGGCGGGTGCGGATCAGAATCCGGTGGGCAGGCGCGGGGTGTACGGGTCTTCCAGCGCCTTGATCTCGGCGTCGGTCAAGTGGATGTCGAGCGCGGCGACGGCGTCCGTGAGGTGGTGCTGTTTCGTCGCACCGACGATGGGTGCGGTGACCACCGGGTTCTGCAGCACCCAGGCGAGTGCTACCTGCGCCATCGGCACGTCGCGGGCGCCGGCGACCCGTTCGACCGCGTCGATGATGGGTTTGTCGACGTCGGCGGTGAAGAGCGTGGCGCCGAAGTTGTCGGTCTCCAGCCGCTGGGTCTGCGTACCCCAGGGACGGGTGACGCGCCCTCGGGCCAGCGGGCTCCACGGGATGCTGCCGACGCCCTGATGGGCGAGCAGGCCGAACATCTCGCGTTCTTCCTCGCGTTGCAGGAGGCTGTACTGATCCTGCATCGAGATGAACCGTGTCCAGCCGTTCCGCTCGGCGACGTGCTGCATGGTGGCGAATTGCCAGGCCCACATCGACGAGGCGCCGATGTAGCGGGCCTTGCCGGCCCGGACGACGTCGTGCAGAGCCTCCATGGTCTCTTCGATCGGAGTCTTCGGATCGAAGCGGTGGATCTGATACAGGTCGACGAAGTCCGTGCCGAGCCGGGTGAGCGAGGCGTCGATCTGCTCCAGGATCGCCTTGCGGGACAGGCCGGAGCCGCCCGAGCCCTTGTGTATCCGCGCGTACACCTTGGTCGCCAGCACGACGTCCTCGCGCCGGGAGAAGGTGCGGATGGCTCGCCCGACCACCTCTTCGGACTTTCCGAGGCCGTAGGCGTTCGCCGTGTCCCAGAACGTGATGCCGAGTTCGACCGCCTGCCGGAAGAACGGCTGCGCGGCGTCCTCATCGAGGACCCAGCTGTAGCTGGCGGGCGCGGCGGGGTCGCCGTAGCTCATGCAACCCAGCGCGATACGGCTCACGCGCAGGCCGGATTTTCCGAGTCGGGTGTATTCCACGCTGAACTTCCCTCCATGCTGATGGGAGCCCCTGAGGCGCCCATTTAAGTATACTAAAAAGGCTCGACGTCAACCTCGGGACGGGAGATCTCGGATGCGCGAGGCAGTCGTGGCAGCGGCCGTGCGAACACCGGTCGGAAAGCGGAACGGTGGACTGGCCGGGGTGCACGCGGTGGACCTGTCCGCTCTGGTCCTGACCGAGTTGGTCGACCGGACCGGGATCGACCCAGGATCCGTCGACGACGTGATCTGGGGTTGCGTCTCGCAGATCGGCGACCAATCCAGCAACATCGCCCGCTTTGCTGTCCTCGCTGCGGGCTGGCCCGACCACGTTCCCGGTACCACGATCAACCGGGCGTGCGGATCGAGCCAGCAGGCGCTGGACTTCGCCGCCGCGATGGTGATGTCCGGTCAGCAGGATCTGGTGGTGGCCGGCGGCGTCGAAACGATGAGCCGGGTACCGCTCGGAGCGGCGCGGGAGACGGGCTTCCCGTACGGACCCAAGGTTCTGGCCCGCTACGACGGCTTTTCGTTCAACCAGGGCATCAGCGCGGAACTGATCGCGGAGAAGCGGGGCTACTCCCGCGAGCGGCTCGACGAGTTCGCCGCGCTCTCGCACGAACGGGCAGCCGCCGCGCAGGACGCCGGAGCCTTCGACGCGCAAGTGGTCCCGGTCCCGGTCGATGCGGGGGTCGTCGTCGCGGACGAGGGTGTCCGGCGTGGCAGCAGCGTGCAGTCACTCGCGGCGCTGAAACCGTCGTTCACCGAAGACGGCGTCATCCACGCGGGCAACGCCTCGCAGATCTCCGACGGTGCCGCTGCGCTGCTGGTCACCACCCCGGAGACGGCGCGAGAACTGGGACTGACGCCCCTTGTACGCTACCACTCGGGTGCGGTGACCGGCGCCGATCCGGTGCTCATGCTCACCGGCCCGATCCCGGCGACGGAGAAGGTGCTCGGAAAGGCGAATCTGACCATCCAGGACATCGGAGCGTATGAAGTCAACGAGGCTTTCGCCCCGGTGCCCCTCGCCTGGCTGGACGAGACCGGCGCCGACCCCGCGAAACTCAATCCGCTCGGCGGCGCGATCGCGCTGGGCCATCCGCTCGGTGCGTCGGGTGCTGTCCTGATGACGCGGTTGATCCATCACATGCGGGACAACGGCCTGCGCTATGGGCTGCAGACGATGTGCGAGGGCGGTGGTACCGCGAACGCGACCATCGTCGAGCTGGTCTGATGCCGATGCGGCGGAACGTCTTCACGCCTGACCACGAGGCCTTCCGGTCGGTGGTCCGCGACTTCGTCGGGAAAGAGGTGGTCCCGCACTTCGCCGCGTGGGAGCAGGCCGGTCGGCTGCCTCGCGACGTCTTCGAGAAGCTCGGCGATCTGGGACTCATCGGAACGGCGATCCCCGAGGAGTACGGCGGCGGCGGCCAGAACGACTATCGCTACAACGTCGTGTTGCAGGAGGAGGCCGCTCGGGCGTTGGTGTACTTCGGCACCCTGCGAACCCAGCTCGACATCATCCTGCCGTACTTCCTCACCTACGCGGACGACGCGCAGAAACGACGGTGGCTGCCGGGCATCGCCGCCGGCCGCACGCTCACCGCGATCGCGATGACCGAGCCGGGTACCGGATCGGATCTCGCCGGCATCCGGACGACGGCAGTGCGCACGGGCGACACCTACGTTCTGAACGGTGCGAAGACCTTCATCACCGGCGGCTTGCTGGCGGACCTCGTCCTCGTCGTCGCACGGACGTCGACCGAGCCCGGAAACCGGCGGCGAGGCCTCTCGCTGCTGGTCGTGGAGGACGGCATGCCGGGGTTCACCAAGGGGCGAGTGCTTCAGAAGCTGGGTCTGAAGGCGCAGGACACCATCGAGCTCGCGTTCAGCGACGTCCGGGTGCCCGCCGCCAATCTGCTGGGGCAGGAGGGAGAGGCGTTCTCCTATCTCGGTGCGAACCTCGCGCAGGAGCGGCTGGCGATCGCCGTCGGCGCCGTGGCCCAGTCGCGCGCTGCGCTCGACGCGACCACTCGTTACGTCAAGGAGCGCTCCGCCTTCGGAACGCCGGTGAGCTCGTTCCAGAACACGAAATTCGAGCTGGCGGCGGTGGCCACCGAGATCGAGGCGGCGCAGGCGATGCTGGACCGCGCCGTGCTCGAGCACACGGAAGGCCGGCTGTCGGGGAGCGACGCGGCGATGGTGAAGCTGTTCTGCACCGAGATGCAGGCCCGCGCTGTCGATCGATGCCTGCAGCTGTTCGGCGGTTACGGCTACATCCTCGAATACCCGATCGCCCGGCTGTTCGCGGACGCCCGTGTCGCACGCATCTACGGCGGCACGAGCGAGGTCATGAAGACGATCATCAGCAAGTCCCTGGGCCTCTAGGAAGCCGGGATGGCGCCTCGATGACGCCGGCCGGGCCGGCGCGAGCGCCGGCCCGCCCCGTGTACTCAGCCCTGAGCTGCGTGGGCGACGTGCTCCCAGTCGGCCCAGGTCTGCAGCCGCCGGGCATACACGTGCTTGACGATGTCCACCGGAGCCGAACCGAAGAGCACCCGCAACGGCGGCTTCTCCGCGTCGACGATCTCCAGCAGCGCCGGGCCGGCCGCGGCCGGGTTGCCCGGCTGCGCGGTGGTGGCACGCGCGGCCATCGCGTCGCGGATCGGCTGGTAGGCGGGGTGGGGCTCGGCGTGCTTCGCGGACGAGCCTGCCCAGTCGGTGGCGAAGCTGCCGGGCTCGACCAGGGTGACCTTGATGCCGAAGCCCTTGACCTCCTGGGCGAGGGCTTCGCTGTACCCCTCGAGGGCCCATTTGGACGCGTGGTAGCCGCTCAGCGTCGGGAAGGCGGCGACGCCGCCGATCGTGGAGATCTGGACGATGTGTCCACCGGCCTGAGCGCGCAGGATCGGGAGGACGGCCTGGGTGACCCAGACCGCGCCATAGAAATTGGTCTCCATCTGGTCGCGCAGCAGCTGCTCGGTGATCTCCTCGGCCGCGCCGAACAGACCGTAGCCTGCGTTGTTGACCACGACGTCGAGGCGCCCGAACGTGTCGTGGGCGGTGGCCACGGCCACGCCTACGGCGGCCTTGTCGGTGACGTCGAGCGTCAGCGGCAGGATCGCGTCGCCGTACTTGGCGGTCAACCCGCCCAGTGAGCTGACGTCGCGGGCGGTCGCGGCCACCCGGTCGCCCCGCTCCAGGGCGGACTCGGCGAAGTAGCGCCCGAAGCCGCGGGATGTGCCGGTGATCAGCCAGACCTTGCTCATGAAGTCCCTCTCGTGGTCAGACTGCCTGGTGGTCCCGCCAGCTGTGGCGGGGGGAGTACCCGAGGACCCGTCGGGCTTTGTCGATGGAGAGCAGCGTCTCGGTGCCCTCCAGCGGCCGGCGGATCGGTACGTCCGGGAAGTACTTCGCGGCCAGCTCCGCACTGGGACGGCTCATGACCGTGTCCGCGCTCGCGATGACGAAAACGTCCATGCCGACGCCGTCGTGATCGAGGGCCAGCCGGACAGCCTGCGCGCCGTCGCGCGCGTCGATGTAGGCCCACGCGTTCCAGACACGCTTGGCGGGATCGGTGTCGAAGTCGGGGAACCCCGCGTAGTCTCCCGGAGCCATCACGTGGGAGAAGCGCAGGCCGATGGCCTTGAGGGTGGGATCCCAGCGGCAGAACTGGGCGGCCATGGCCTCCTCGAGGTGCTTGGCCAGCGCGTAAGAGGACTCCGGACGGGCCGGGTACTCCTCGTCGACCGGGAGGTAGGGCGGCGGGTTCAGGTTCAGCGGAATCCCGAGGAGGGTCTCGCTGGACGCCCAGACCACCGTGCGGATCGACGCCGCCCTGGCCGCGGCGAAGACGTGATAGGTGGCGGTCAGGTTGTTGGTGAAGACGGTCGTGTTGGTCGCCAGGCCCGGACCGGGGATCGCGCCCAGGTGGACGACGGCGTCCACGTGCGAATAGCGGGCATCGATCGCGGTGAACGCTTCCAGGACCTGGCCGTAATTCCCCAGATCAAGCGGGATGAACGGGGCCTGCGGCTCGGCCGGCGGAACGAGATCGAGGTTGACGACCCGGTGACCAGCGGCCACCAGCTCCGCCACGACGGCCCGGCCGAGCTTCCCGCTGCCCCCGGTGACGACGACCCGTTTCACGCGGACCCCGCGCTCGCCGAAGCCCGCACCGCGTCCACATCCGAGACGTGTTCGTCCACCACCACGAAACGCATGCTGGCGCGATCCATGAACACCGCCTCGTCCTCGGCGAGGGTGCGGCCCGTCTCGCCGAGGGCATAGGCCGACGTGGCCTTCCACGCCTCCCAGTCCTCGAACCAGAACTCGGTCACGACGTCGAAGCCCGGCTCGGGCAGGCCCTTCACCGGACGGACGAAGTTGCGCGCGTAGCGCCGCAAGTGCTCCAGCTCCGCGATCGCGAGCGGGACGTGGCCGGACTCGTACCGTGCGCGGAACTCCTCGCGGCTGAGGCCGTCCTTCCGCTTCACGAACAGCAGGACCTTGATCATCGTGCGCTCCTCGTCGTCGAGTGGTGCGGCCCCGTCCGGGGCGCGCGCGCCAGCTGGCGTGACTGCAGCACCATCCGCCCGGTGGCGTCGAAGATCTCGGCGTCCTCCTCGATCATCCCGGCGGAGTAGTTGCGGGTGGTCTGGGTGAAGCGCAGCCAGCCCGGTGACGGCACGCCCCGGACGTGTGCGGTGAGCTCCAGCGTCGGTACGTATCCCGGGATTCCGAGGGCCGCCACGGTGTTCGGCATGGCGTCGCAGATCAGCAGCAGGGCGAGCGGATCGGGGTCGCGGCCGTCCGTGAAGCGGGCCCAGCCCTGGTGGTGGGGCCGGTGGCCGGGCTCGCCGCGGACCCAGCCCGCCGTCGCGGGATCGAGCCGGATCTCCACCCGGTCCCACAGCGTCGCGTCCTCGAGAAAGGCCGGGCACGGCAGGCACTGCTCCGGTGGCGGCATCGCGGGGGGCTCCGGTTGCAGCCGGACGTCGGCGTCGAGCCGCTCGAGGTCGGTGACGGTGACCAGCGCTCGCACACGCTCGACGTCGACGCCGTCGACGCGCTGCGCGAGCGACACCGCGGCGGTGGAGAGCGTACGGCCGAGCCGGACGACCTCGGTCCGCAGCTCGGCGGGCCCGGCCACCGCCGCGGACAGGAAATGCGCGCTGATCGACAGCGGATCCCCGGGGCGGCCTTCCGCCCGGATCCGGCGACCGGCCGCTGCGGCTGCGACAGCCAGCAACAGACCGCCGTGCATCGCGGTGCCGAACCGCCAGCCCGCGCCCAACTCGGCGAGCGCGACGTCCGGTGCACTGTCGACCAGAGCGAGCGCGCGGTCGAACTCGGTCACGGTACCCGCCGTCATGATCCGCTCCGGAGACTTACGAACTTCACCCGCTGGAACGCGCGCAGGCCCTCGGTGCCGCCTTCGTAACCCACTCCGCTCTCCCCGACTCCTCCGAAAGGGGTCTCGGCCAGCGAGACCTGCCAACTGTTCACTGCGATGGCGCCGGCCTCCAGGCCGGTCGTCACGTGGTCGATCGCGGTCAGCGCGGAGGACCAGACGTACGCCGCCAGCCCGAGCCCGAGCCGGTTCGCTGAGCGCAGCGCGGCGTCGAGGTCGGTGTAAGCGGTGGTGAGAGCCATCGGCCCGAACGGTTCGACGGTCGCGGCACGGGCGTCGTCACCCAGGTCGGCGAGCAGCGTCGGGCGCCAGAACCACCCGGGCCGATCCTCCTGATAACCGCCGGCGACGACGTGGTCCCGGGCGTCCGCGGTCAGCTCCGCCATGGCGGCGAGCCGGCGCGGGGTGGCGACCGGGCCCATGTCCGTGGCGTCGTCGAACGGGTCCCCGAGCCGCAGCGCGTCCGCCCGCTCAGCGAACCGCGCGACGAACCGATCGTGCAGGTCGGCGTGCACGTAGAACCGCGTGGGGGAGGTGCAGACCTGGCCGGAGTTGCGCATCGCGGCGGTGACCGCGGTGTCCGCCACGGCCTCCGGATCGGCATCCGGGAGCACGAACACCGGTGCGTACCCGCCGAGCTCCATCGTCGTCACGGTCACCGTCGGCGCGGCCTGCGCCAGCAGCTGCTTGCCCACCGCTGTCGAGCCGGTGAACGTGGCGCCCTTCGTCAGCGGGGAACCGATCAGCCGCGCCCCGACGTCGGCGGGCTCGCCGAAGACGACGTTGAGCACCCCGGGCGGGGTACCGGCCTCGTCGAACGCCCGCACCAGCTCGCAGGCGGCGGTCGGGGTCTCCTCGGCGGGCTTGAGCACGACCGTGCACCCCGCAGCCAGTGCCCCCGCGATCTTGCGGGCCGGAGTGATGAGGGGGGCGTTCCAGGGGGCGAACGCGGCGATCGGTCCGAGCGGCTCGATCCGCGTGCTCGCGTGCACGCCGGGCTCGCGGCCAGGGATCACCCGGCCGTAGGCCCGCCTGCCTTCCCCGGCGGCCCACTCGATGTGCTCGCAGGCGGTGCGTACCTCCACGCGTGCCTCGCGCAGCGGCTTGCCCAGCTCGCGGGCGATCGCGGCCGCGATCGACTCGGAGCGTTCCCGGACGAGCCCGGCCGCGGTGCGCAGAATCTCCTCGCGGCGTAGCGCCGAGGTGGCCCGCCAGGAGGGGAACGCCGCATCCGCGGCCGCGAGCGCCTGCTCGAGATCGTCCGCGGCGACCAGTGGGAGCTCAGCGAGCTGTGTGCCGGTGGCCGGGTTCCACACGGGGATGCTGCCGCCGCCACCTCGGCTCCACTTGCCGTCGATGAACGAGCCGAGCTCGCTCACGACGCGGCGATCCGGTCGAGCACCGGACCGAGGTGGGCCATGAAGGCGGCGTGGTTCTCGCTCATCGGGAAGTGTCCCAGTCCTTCCATGATCGTCACCACGGCCCCGGGAACGGCCTTCGCGACGGCCATCGTGTCCTCGGGCAGGCACGAGTAGTCGTATTCGCCGCTGAGCAGGTACAGCGGGCAGCGGCCGGTGTCGATCGTGGCCAGTTGCTCGGGGCTGACCGACTCGTCCTTGTAGAAGTGCAGGTCGCCCTTGAACACGCCGGGCCCACCCTGCGCGTAGTGCCACAGCGTCTCGGCGCGGTCCGCCGCCGGGGCGTCCGGGCCGACCAGACCGGACATCAGCGCCGCACACAGCTCTCCACCGTGGACGTCCGGGCGATGCAGGTACTCCCGGTCGTAGTACGGGGCGACGGCGGCCCCGGCCTGGAGTCCGATGAGCGCCCGGAAGCGATCAGGGTGGTCCACGGCGAGCCGCAGTACCAGTCGTCCGCCGATGGAGCAGCCCATCACCACGGGTCGGTCCAGCCCCAGAGCGTCGACGACGGCGAGCACGATCCCGACGTAGTCGTCCGAGGTCAGCACGTACTCGCGGTCCCGCCAGTCAGCGGGCACCGACGATCGGCCGTGCCAGGGCAGGTCGAAGGTGACGACCCGGAAGCGCTCCAGGAGGCCCTCGTCGTTGAGCAGGTGCCGGTACTGGCGGCCGTCCGAGCCCGCGGTGTGCAGGCACAACAGCGGGATCGCGCCGGTCCCCGCCTCCTCGACGTAGAGCCGCGCGCGGCCGGTCGGCAGGTCGACGTGGAGATAGCGGCCGACGATCGGCTCGACGCGGGCGGTCATGCGGCGCTCCGGGGTTTCTCCAGCAGATCCTTCACGTAGCGCAGATGGGCCATGAACAAGTGCAGGTCGCCCTCCACGGTCAGCACGCGCCGGCGCATCAGAGCCATCACGTCGTGGTGGCCGGGTCTCGGGCGCGGCTCCCAGAACGCTTCCCACTCCGCGCGCGGTGCGGAGAGGCGCAACCGCACCGGCCCGGCGGGTGGCCGCGTCCCAGCCGCCCGTATCGCTCCCCGTTCGACCGTGAGGTACCAGGGCTCCGCACCGACATCCACCTGGATCACCCCGTCCACCAGGGCGCCGCGGCGGGCCAGGGCAGGATCCGCGTCGGACAGTCGCTTCAGTGTCTCGGGGGTCATCGGTCCTCCTGCCGGTCGTTGCTGCTGTCGTCGACGCAGTGGACGACAGCGTCCACCGCGGTGACGCCCGTGGCCCCGACGAGGACCGGATTCAGCTCAGCGGTGACCACGCCGGCGTCCTCGGCCAGCCGGGACAACGCGACGACGACGTCGGCGAGCGCCCCGAGGTCCCCACGCGGCGCACCACGGAACCCCCGCAGCACACCCAGGGACACCACCTCGTCCAGCATTTCCAGGGCGGTCTCCCGGTCCACCGGGGCCATCCGGACGGCGCGGTCGCGCAGGAGTTCGGCCAGCACTCCGCCGGCGGCGACGAGCACCATCGGGCCCGCCTCCGGATCGACCCGGTAGCCGACGAGTACCTCACCCAGCGCCGGGCGCATCTCCTGCACCAGCACCTCGTGGATCTGGACGCCGGCGCCGGCGGCGACGTCCGCCGCGACTCGCCGCGACGCCGTCCTCACGTCGGCGGGCGAACCGACTCCCAGCACGACTCCGCCGACGTCCGACTTGTGCGGTAGCGCCGCGGACAGCGCCTTGACCGCGACGGGGAAGGCCAGATCCTCCGGTGCGACAGCACCGACCGGCACCACGCGGAACGGCGCCACCGGGACGCCCAGCGCGGCGATCCGGGCATACGATGCGGCTTCGTCCAGCAGCCTCGCCGGACCGGGGACCGCCGCGGTCGGCACTGTGCGGGGCGTCGGCGCCGTGCGCCCCAGCGCGGCCGCGACCACGTCCGCGCACGACTCCGGTGTGCGGGACACCGGCAGGCCCGTCGCCGCGAGCATCGCCGAGGCGTCCGGTGCCTCGGGGACGACGAACACGGCGAGCGGGCAGCCCGGCCGGCCCGCGCGATCCACCAGCGGGGTGGTGGCGAGCTCCGGCTGAGAACGCGCCGAACTGCCGATCACCGCGACGAGCAGGTCGATCTCGGGGGCGGTGCGCAGCACGTCCAGCGCTGCCCCCATGATTTCGGGCCGGGTTCCGGCCAGCGTGAGATCCACGATCGGGCCGGGCTCGGCGGCCACCCCGGCGGCGGTGAGCCGGGCGTGGGTCGCGGCGCTCACGGTGGCCAGGGGCACGCCGCGGACGCCGATCTGGTCGACGACCATGGCCGCGCCGCCGCCGGTCGTCGTGACCACTCCGACCCGCCGGGGCCGTTCACCGGCCCGGCGGGCCGGCACGGCGTCGAGCAGCGGCAGTGCCTCCAACAGTCCGTCGAGAGTGCTGATCCGGGCGATGCCGCAGTCGGCGAGGAACGCCGTAGCCACGTCGTCCTCCCCGGCGAGAGCGCCGGTGTGGGACAGCGCGAGCTCGGCACCCACCCGCGACCGGCCCAGCTTGTACGCCACCACGGGTTTGCCCTCGGCGGCTGCGGCGATCGCGAACGCGCGCAACCGATCGGCATGCCGCAACGATTCGAGGAACAGCAGGTAACCCGTGACGTCGTCGTCGGCAACAGTCGCGGCGCAGATCTCGCCGAGCGACAGGTCGGCTTCGGCGCCGACGGACACCATCCGGGAGAAACCGGTGCCCCGTCCACGACTCCGGGACATCAGCGCACCCAGCAGGCTCCCCGACTGGGACGCCACCATGGTCCCGCCCACCGGCAGGTCCGGCTCGCTGAACGCGGCGTTCGCGGTGAGAGCCAGCCTGCGGCGGGGGTTGACCACGCCCAGGCTGTTCGGGCCGAGCAGCCGTACCCCGTATGCCGCCGCGGTCTCGCGCAAGGCGCGCTCGCGTTCCCGACCGGTAGGGCCGTTCTCCCCGAAGCCACCACTGAGCACGGTGGCGAGCCGGACCCCGGCCTCGCCGCACTCGCGGACGGCTGCCACGGTCGCCGCGGTGGGGGTCATGAGGAATGCGTGCTCGGGGACCTCCGGTAATTCGGCCAGCGTGCGGTGGACGGGCTCGCCGCCGATCACCCCACCCCGCCGATTCACCGGGTACACCGCGCCGGCGAACCCGTCCCGCCGCAGGTAGCGGAGCGGCCGGGAGGATGCCTTCACCGGATCCGAACTCGCGCCGATCAGAGCGACGCTGCGCGGTGCGAACAACGCACGGGCGAGTTCTGCGCCGGAGAGGGGAGGCGCGACCGTCATCGTGACGCCCGCTGGTTGAACCGCCGTCCGAGAACCTCCTCGGCGATGCGGTTCTTGAGGATCTCCAGCGACCCGCCCGCGATCATCCAGCCACGGGTGCGGCGCAAGCAGTACTCGACCAGGCTCTCCTGGCTGTACCCCATCGCGCCCATCATCTGCATCGCCTCGTTCGCGGCCCGGAAGCCCGCCTCGTTCGCCGCGAGCTTCGCGACCGACGTGGCGTAGGCGTCCGGCAGCGTCCCGGGAGCGGGCTGCGCGGCACGGAACAGCAGTAGCTGGGCTGACTCGAGGGCCACGGCGACTTCGGCGACCTTCCACTGCAGGCCCTGGAATTCCGCCAGTGGCCTGCCGAACTGCTCACGCTCGAGGATGTGCGCCTTCGCGGTCTCGAACGCCAGCCGGCCGACGGCGAGCGAGCGGGCAGCGTTGCCGAGCCGTTCGACGTTGAACCCGCTGATCTGCCTTTTGAACCCACCGGCCCCGAGCAGCACGTTCTCCTTCGGGATCCAACAGTCGTCGAAGTGCAGGGGAGCCCAGCGTTCGCCGCTCATGTAGTCCGACGGCCGGCCCTGGGTGAAGCCGGGCGTGCCGCGTTCCACCAGCACCGATCCGATGCCACCGACGCCCGGCCCGAAGCGGACGTAAACGAGGAAGAGGTTCGCGTCGACGCTGTGCGTACCCCAGATCTTGGTTCCGTTGATCCGGAAGCCGTCGCCGTCCTCGGTCGCCGACGTGGCGAGGTCGGTGACCGCGGAGCCAGCCTCCGGCTCGCTCATGCCGAGCGAGATCAGCGCGCGCCCGGCGAGCACGTCGGGCAGCCAACGCTGCTTCTGCTCCGGGGTCGCGTACTCGGCGACGGTCCGGAGCGGACCGAAGTTGCCTGCCTGGACGAGGTCGGCGCTCTTGGGGCAGACGGCGCCGACCTCCTGGATCGCGATGACGGCGTCGAGCAAGCTCGCGCCTTGCCCGCCGTCGGCCTCCGGAACGGTCAGGCCGAGCAGGCCCTGTCCCGCCAGCAGTTCCGCGACGTCCCAGGGGACCTCCGGATCGTGTGCCCGGGCGTGCGCTCCCTCGGCCAGGTGTTTGTGGGCGAAGCCGCGTACCGCCTCCGCGAACTCCCGCTGGGGCTCATCGAGCTCGGCAAGCACCGGCACCTCCTGATGGTTGATCGAATCGGGAACGGCGGCGTCGGTGTCAGTGCCACCATTCGGTGAGTACGGCGAGGTGGCGGCGCATTCGGTGGCGGGCGAGCGCCTCGTCCCCGGCAAGAACCGCCTCGGCGATCCTCCGGTGCACGTGTTCGACCCCGGCGCGTGTGGCCGGGCCGGTGTCGGCCCGTTCGGTACCGGAGTGCCGACGCCAGAGCTGGGTGAGGACACGCAGGAACAGGAGGAGGACCGGATTCCCGGCGACCTCGGCCAGCACGGTGTGGAAGTGGTCGGCGTTGTCCTGGTCGTCGTCCGGGCCTTCGCTGATCCACCGCACCGCCCGTTCGAGTCGCTCGGTGATCCCGGATTGGTCGTGCCGTTCGACCACTCGCGTGACGATGCCCAGCTCGATCGCGTCGCGGACGGCGACCAGATCGGCACCGGAGACCCTCTTGAACTCCAGGTAGAGCGCTATCGAGTCGATGCTGGCCTGCGGGTCGGGGACCCCGACGACAAGGCCTCCGCCCGGCCCGCGCCGCATCCGCGCTACCGAATGGCACTCCAGCAGCCGCACGGCCTCGCGCAGGACCGCGCGGCTGATCCGGTAGCGGGACAGCAGGTCGGTCTCCGAGCCGAGGACGGATCCGACCGGCCAGCCGCTCGCCGCGATCTCCTCACGCAGCTGTTCGGCCACCACCTCGGCGAGCTTCGCTTTCGGCTCGCCCGTCCGCACGCGGCCGACCACGGGTACGGTGCGTCCGTGCGCCGCGCCGAGGCTGTTGGTGCGCATCCAGGACGAGACGCCGTCGAGGTAAGCGGCCAGCCTGGCCTCCGCCTTTCCGCCGTTGCCTGCGATCACAGCGTCGGCGATGTCGGCGTGGCGGCGGATTGCCTCCGCGCGCGCCTGGCGAAGCTCTCGGGGGGAGGCCTTGACGGGCACCGCGAAGCGGGTGGTGAGTCGGATCAGCACGTCGATGAACAGCTGGAGTGCCGGATTGGCCGACAGCCGGCCGAGCACGACGTGGAGCGTCTCGGCGCTGCCGGGCTCCGGTGGGTCGATGATCGACCCGGCGTCGACGGCGCCGCGGACCAGGGTGATGCCGTCCTCGGTGAGGTTTTGGGCCGCCAGGACGGCAGCCACCGGCTCGAGCAATCGGCGCGCTTCCATCAGATCGGCGACGGTGGTTCCGACGTACTCCAGGTAGATGACGATCGCCCGGGCCGCGGGGCCGGCGTCGGGGGCCTTCACGAAGAGCCCGCCGTTGGGCCCCCGACGCATCCGCGCCACCTGGTGGTGTTCGACGAGCCGGACGGCCTCGCGGAGCACCGACCGACTCACCTCGTGACGTTGCCGTAGCTCAGGCTCGGAACCCAGCGACTCGCCCACCGGCCAGCCACGCCGGACGACATCCGCCTCGATGCGCCGCGCCACCTGGACGGCCAGCCTTCCGATGCCGGGCTCTCCGGCCCGACCTGGGTCGGGGTCCTCGGCTGTCGAGTCGGCGTCGGCGGCAACGGTCATGGGCGGCCTCCTCGTCGGCGGATGGACGGGCACATGCTGGGCTGGGAGCGCGGCATGTGCCCTCGGCGCCCCGGGTGCGGATCAATCCGGATCGATCCGGCCTATTACCCCCAGACCAACGGCAGGCTGGGGAATCCCGTACCCGCGTAGATCTGCTCGGTGAGCTCGACGCCGTCCTTGATCCGGTAGCTCGGGATCCGCCGGTGCCACTCCTCGATCGCGATGTTCCGGCTGATGCGTGCCCAGTGGATCCCGATGCACCGCCGCGGGCCGAAGTTGAACGCCAGGTGCGGATTCGGCTTGCGTTCGACGTCGACGCTGCCGAAGCCGGGGCAGCGAGGGTCCCGGTTGGCCATCGTGTACATCATGAACACCTGATCGCCGCGGTGCAGCTGGAGCCCGTGCAGCTCGACGTCCCGGGTCACGGTGCGGCTGTGGCCGAACGGCGAGTACAGGCGGAGCATCTCTTCGGCCAGCTGATCGATGGAGTCCGGGTGGGCGGCGATCATCTGCTGCAGGGGCGGGTGGGTGGCCAAATGCCGGAACGTCTCGCCGAGGTGGGACGTCACCGTGTGGCCGCTGCCCAGCACGGTGATCGTGAGAACGCCCCGCGCCTCTTCCTCGGTGAGCTGCCGCCCGTCGATCGACGCTTGCAACACGTAGCTCGTGAAGCTCTCGTCCGGCTTGGCGCGCTTGTCGTCCATGAGCTTGTTGATGTAGCCGAGCACACCGTTCATGGCCTCGCCCGACATGTGCAGCATGCGGTCGTCACCCGAGGACTGCTTCAGCTGGAAGATCTCGTGCTGCCAGTGGACCAGCGTGTCCCAGTCCTCCTGCGGTGCTCCCAGCCAGCGGGCCGACACGTAGGGGAAGTAGAACTTCGAGAACTCGTTGACGAAGTCGCACTCTCCCCGGTCGCTGAACCGTGCCAGCAGGTCGGTGGCGATCTCGTGCATCGTGGACTGCCAGGCCTGGATGTACTTCGGCGAGAAGTGCTCCATGACGGCCTGGCGCAGGCGGAGCTGTCGCTTCAAGCCGGCAGCGGGATCGAATCCGTCGCGGAACTGGAACCCGGAGCCGTCGAGCAAGGCGTCGTGGCTGCCGAACGCCTCGACCCAGTTCGGTTCGTAGTACGTCTCCTGGTCGGCGAACACGTCACGCGCGGCTTCCCAGCGCGTCACCCAGATCGTCTTGTCGGTGCCCACCCGGAAGTAGGGGAACGCCTCGCGCAGCGCGTCCATCTGCGCGCGCCAGTCGACGCCGCGGACCACCCGCGGCATCAGCTCCGGGTCGATGCTGGGGATGCCGCGTTCGTCCACGTCGATGGCGGTCACAGTCGGTGTCGCGGTCATGGCGCCCTCCGCACGTCTAACATCGTTGTCTAGACCCCAATTCCGTATACGAATTGCAGTGGCCGAGGTCACCGTATAGCGTCCTGGACGGCTGGTCCAGCGCCAATCCGGCTACGCTTTACCGGCGATGGGCCTTCTGTCTCGAAGTGCCCCGCGGCCGGAACCTCGGCGCGGGCGAGGGATTCGTTCAACGGGGTGTCATCGCCTGACTCCGTGGGGCGCCCCATCCTCTGATCGCTCCCGCTCACCAGGAGGACTTATGACCGACACGGGCACCCGGACGGCGTCTGGAGCCGGCGTCACGATCACGATCGATCACGAACTGTGCTATGGGACCGGCGCCTGCGCGCGGCGGGCGAGCGACGTGTTCGTCATCCTCGGCGACGTGCAGGCGGAGACGGGCAAGTCCTATGTGCGCGCCGACGTGGCATGGGACCAGGTCGACGGCGCCACGGTGAAGAGCGCCGCGGATGCCTGCCCGTGGGCGGCGATCGAGGTCAGCGGCTGAGCGCGGCCGCATCGATTCCTGATACTCATTACTGTTCAGCCCGAGACGAGGCAGCGGTGCCTCGATCGACAGTGGAGGCAGACCATGGTGGATCCCTACACGCAGAACCTTCTCGACGAGTTCGCGTGTCGCCGGCTGATCGAGAAGTACTGGTGGACCGAGAGTCGGCGTGACGCGGCAGGGCTCACTGCCCTCTTCACCGAGGACGGTCGGTGGGGTGCGGCGGTCGGCCGGGACGCGATCACCGCCCAGGCCGACGGGTTCTTCGCGATGATGAGGCCGATCGCCGAGAACCCGACGAGCTTCGGCGGAGTCAACATCGAGGTCGACGGCGATGAGGCGGCCGGCTTCGTCCATGGCATCGCCCATCTGGTTCTCCCGCAGAGTGACGGCGCCACGAAGGTCGTCGTGGTCGACGCGACCTACGACGTCCGGTTCCGCCGTGAGCAGGGCGAGTGGCGGATCTCGAGCCTGGTCGGCCCGGGCGATCCCAACATCCCTCACGGAGCGAGTTTCCAGTTCGAGGCGCGGGGCACCGCGATTGACTTCGGCATGCCGGCCGAGTCCGAGCACAACGCAGGAGATGTCGTCGCGGGATGACTGACAGGTGGGGAGCGTGGCCCGACGGGCACGCTCCCCACCTGCTGTCAGGACCGCCGCTTGCCGTTCAGTTCGCCGTCCAGGATCGCCTGCGCGACGTCCGTACGCTGCGGTGACCAGCCGAGTTCGCGACGCGAACGCGGGCTTCGGGACCTGCTGGACACTCCAAGGGTCACCAGCGGCGTGAACTTGCCCCAGATCTCGAATGCCTCCTCGATGGAGACGCTGCGTGTCTGCACGCCGTGGACGCGGGCGACGCACTCGGCCAGGGTGCGGTTGTTCAGCTCGCCCCCGGCCGCGTGGTAGAGGGCGCCGGCCACGCCGCGGTCGAGCACGAGCCGGTAGAGCTCGGCGAGGTCGTCGAGCGAGACGTGCGTGTACAGGTTCAGCCCGCGGCCGATGTAACAGGCCGATCCGGTCTTGTCCACCGACGTCAGGATGTCCCCCACGAAGGGGTGGAATCCGTCACCCCAGATGGCCGGCGGCCGGACCACGACGGCTCGTACGCCGTTCTGAGACGCGGCTCGAGTGACCAGCTCCGTGTGCCGCCGCTGGACGAGGTACTTCGACGTCACGAACTCGTCATCCTCGGCGAAGGTGTCCTCGCTCCACTCCCCGAACGTGCGCTGTCCGAGGACGCCGGTTCCGGACGTGAACACGAAGGTCTTGCCGGTGCCCGCGTAGCTGCGCAGCAGCGCGGACACCGTGGTGTGCTCCAGGTCCTGGAGCAGTTGCGGGACGAAGACGGTCGCGTCGGCGGCGGCGGCGTGCCCGAGGAGCCCGTCCAGGTCGTCGACGCTGCCCCGAACCGGCTCGGCGCCGAGGGACGCGATCCGGTCGGCCGACTCCTCGCTGCGGGCCAGGCCGAGCACCTCGTGCGTGTCGGCGAGGTGTCGTGTCACCCCCGAGCCGACGAACCCGGACGCTCCGACGATCAGCACCTTCATCTCACTCGACCCCTGGTCTGCTCCGGCTGCGGCTACAGGGGAAAGTTATCAGGTTTCCGTAATTAAGGATCCTGTTTAGGCGGCGCTGATGCCCAGCAGGGCTTCGCTGCGCTCCCACAGCTGCCGGCCCAGGGTCTTGTCGTCGATCTGCGGATTGCGCTTCTTGGCCGGGGCGATCTTGTTGTCCTCGTAGTACTCGCCGGACTGCCAGGTGACGCCCGGGGTGCCGTCGATGAAACGCGTCAGTGCCGCGCCACCCTTGTCAGCGCTGATCAGGAGAAGGCGCTGGACGATAGGGCTGCGGTAGAAGAGCCGGAAAAGCAGGGCCGTGTCGGTGCCGAAGCTGGTCGAGACGTTCCCGGGGTGGAAGGCGACGGTGTTGATGCCGCGGGCGTGATACCGGCGGTGCAGCTCCATGCTGAAGAGAATCAGGGCCACTTTGCTGTCCCCGTATGCCTTCGTGGCGCTCCACTTCTTCTCGTTGTTCAGGTCGTCGAGGTCGAGGTTCCCGTACATCCGGTGGCCGATGCTCGCGGTCTGGATCAGCGAGGCCTCGGACTCGATGAGCCGGTCCACCAGCCGGGTGGTCAGCAGGAACGGGGCCAGGTAGTTGACCTGGACGGTCTTTTCGAAGCCGTCCTTGGTGGTGTCGTGCTTGAAGAGGCCTCCGGCGTTGTTGGCCAGCACGTCGATCCGGGGGTAGGCGGCGAGCAGCTCGTCAGCGAGCCGGTTGACCTGGCTGAGATCAGTGAAGTCGGCGGCGTGGTATGGCGCGTCGATCTCGTTCGCCACCGCGGCGGTCTCCTCCGACTCGCGGCCCACGAGCACGACGCGTGCCCCGGTGGCCGCCAGTTGCCGGGCGGAGGCGGCGCCGATGCCATGACTGGCGCCTGTGATGACTATCGTTCGCTGCTCGGTCATGAAAAGCCTTTCCGGTCACTCATTCGATGAATCTAAACATAGACCCGTCCAGATTCTGCGAGGAGGCGACCCGCTGACATCAGGCAGCGACCTGTGTCGGCGAGGCCACCTGGAACCGGTGAGTACCGCTGCGTTTGGCGTCGTACATCGCGAGGTCGGCGGCGCGGAGCAGTCCACTCGCGCCGGCCGACCGGCAGTCGGGGAGCATCGCGACGCCGATGCTGGCGCGCAGGAGCAGGGGACCGGCGCTGGTGCGCACCGGCGTGTTCATGCGGTCGAGGATCCGCTCGGCGAGGGCGATCGCGCCGTCGGCCGTGTCGCCCGGGAGAACAAGGCCGAATTCGTCGCCGCCGAACCGGCCCACTACGCTGCCCGCGGGCGCGGCGGTACGCATCAGCTCGGCAGCCCCGAGAAGCAGGGCATCGCCGACGTCGTGGCCGTATCGATCGTTGACCTGCTTGAATCCGTCGAGGTCGACGAAGAGCACGGCCGCGCGGCCGGTCTCGCAGGCCACGTCCAGCCCGCGGCCGAACTCGGCGCGGTTGACCAGCCCGGTGAGCGAATCATGACTGGCCGCGTAGGCCAGTTGCTGCTCGTGGGCCTTCCGAACGGTGATGTCGCGGACCGTGGCGATGTAGCCGCGGACGTCGGGATCTGCCGTCAGGTCACGCATACAGGCTTCGACCCAGACGTGCGTACCGTCCACGTGGCGTGCACGGATCTCGGCGCGGCTGATGTGGCCGGGCCTGCTCGCGGCCGCCGCGAACAGGTCACGCACGGCGGGCAGATCGTCCACGTGGATCAACGGGACGATCGACGAACCGATCAGCGTGTCCGGTTCGATCCCGATCACCCTGCGCACCGCCGGGCTGACGTACGTGATCACCCCATCGGCGTCGCTGACGGCGAGGGCGTCGCCCGAGTCCTGGACGAGCGCGCGGAACCGGCGCTCGCTCGCCAGCGTGGCTTCGTTGGCTTCGTCACGCTCCGCGGCGGCCAGACCGATCGTGCGGATGATCAGTGTGGAGATGACCATCGCCGCGAGGGCGACGGCGTGCGCTTGCGCGACCGGGAGGTAGCTGGGCGCGGCGCCGAGCGCGATCGCCACCTGGCCCGCGCCCGCGCCCGCCACCGCGAGAGCGAGCCCGGGCCGCCACATACGGGATCCGGAGAGGCGCATGTGCAGGGCGACGACGAGGGCGAGCCCGGAGAGAAGAACTGGCCCCCACCCCGTGGCGTAGACGAACGCCGCTCCGGTGGCCATCAGCAGTGCCATCCGCAGGATCGGTCGCCGCCGCAGATCGCCCCCGGCCAGGAAACGCTGGAGGCCGGGATGCTGTTGAGCGCACCCGAGCGCGCCCAGGGTCAGGCACACCCAGGGTGCGTCGCCACCGTAACCGAGCGTCAGTAGCCCGAGGTAGGCCGCGATGACGCAGAGCGCATCGAGGAAGGTGCGCAGCGTGCCGCGCACAGCGCGCAGCGAGGCTGACGTCAGCACAGCACGGGCCCCCTGTCTCGGCCGCCGGGTGCTGCCGTCCTCGTGCAGCATCGGCGCCGAAGCCGGGGGCTTGAGACCCGTTCGGTCAGTGTTCGGGTGCTACCGAGCGGCTACCTCGTTGATGTCGCCGGTGGCCAGGACGCGGTTGGTCCGGCCAGTGCGGGTGACCGCGATCATGGCCTGTCCCAGCAGCAGGCTCGTGGTGACGATCCGCGGCGCGAGGCGTCGCAGGGCGGGGTAGAGCGGTGTTACGACGCGGTAGAGGAGAACGTACGACTTGGTTTTCGCCTTGCCCCCCGGCAGCGGAAGGATGAACGCGGGGCGGAACATGTAGGCCCGGGGTGTCATCGCCAGCAGCGTGTTCTCCAGCTCGCCCTTGACTCGCGCCCACATCATCCGGGTCTTGCCGGTGCCGTCGGTGCCCGCGCCGGAGACGTAACAGAAGGCCAGGTCGGGGTTGACCGCCAGCAGGGTCTTCGCGGCCGCCAGCGTGAAGTCGACGGTGATCGCGCGGTACGCGGCTTCGGTCATTCCCAGGGCCGAGACGCCCAGGCAGAAGAAGCAGGCGTCATAACCGGAGAGCTGATCCTGGATGGGCGTGAAGTCAGTGAAATCTTCGTGGTGGAGCTCGCGGAGCTTCGGGTGGGTGCGCCCGGTGGAGGAGCGGCCGATGACGAGGACTTCGGTGATCGTGTCGTCGCGCAGGCAGGCTTCCAGTACTCCCTGGCCCACCATGCCGGTGGCGCCGAAGACGATGACGCGTCGGGTGCTCATGCGCCGGCCTTCTGCAACAGCGCCTCGCTACGCTCCCACAGCCCACGGGCGACGGACGCGTCGCGGGCCTGCGCGTGCAGCTTCTTCTCCGGGACGGGCTTGTTCTTCTCGTAGTAGGCGCCGGACTGCCAGGTCACGCCCGGTGTCCCTGCGGCCAGCCAGGTGAGCGCCGCTCCACCTTTGCCGGCGTCGACGAGGATCAGCCGAGAGAGGGGCGTGCGGTACAGCCAGCGGATGGGGCTGGACGTGTCGCTCGCGAAGTTCGTGGCCACGTTTCCGGGGTGGAAGGCGACGGCGCTGAGACCGCGGTCGTGGTAGCGGCGGTGCAGCTCCTGCGTGAACAGGATGTTGGCCAGCTTGCCGTCGCCGTAGGCCTTGTTGGCGCCCCATTTCTTGGTGTTGTTCAGGTCGTCGAGATCCAGGTTGCCGAACGCCTTGGCGCCGACGCTGGAGGTCTGGATCAGCGCGGCCCTGGACGTGAGGAGCCGATCCATCAGGAGGTTGGTGAGCAGGAACGGTGCCAGGTGATTGACCTGGAAGGTCTTGTCGAACCCGTCGGTGGTGGTCTCGTGACCGAAGAGGCCGCCGGCGTTGTTCGCCAGGACGTCGATCTGGGGGTGGGCGGCCAGCAGCTCGTCGGCGAGTCGGCGCACCTGGGCCAGATCGGTGAAGTCGGCCACGTGGTAGGGCGCGTTGATCTGCTTCGCTACCGCGGCCGTCTTCTGCGGCGAGCGGCCCACGAGGACGACGTCGTGACCCGCGGTCGCCAGCTGGCGGGCGGACGCCGCGCCGATGCCGTCGCTGGCACCAGTGATGATGATCGTCTTCATGATGTCCTTCTCGGTGTCGCTCATACGGGGAACTTGACGTTGGTGAGTTGTTCCGACACCGCCCACAGACGTTGCTGGACGGCCACGTCGTAGGACTTGTCGCTGGAGGTCACGACGTGGGGGTGCCCGCGAACCTCGCCCACTCCGTCGGGCCCGTAGTACTGGCCGCCGAGCACGGCGGGGTCGGTGGCGGCGCGCAGGGTGGGTAGCGCGCCCATCGACGCCTTCTGGGCGATGAGGGGCATGGCAACTGTCATCGCCGCGCGCACCGGGGCCGGGGTGTTACGACCGAGCTCGGTCTGGGCGTTGCCGGGGTGCGCCGCGAGGGCGATGGTGGTACTGCCGTGCTGGGTCAGACGGCGCTGCAACTCGTAGGTGAACATCAGGTTCGCGAGCTTGGCCTGGCCGTAGGCGGCGACCCGGTTGTAGGAGCGGTCGAACTGCAGGTCGTCGAAGTGGATGTCGGCCTGGATCTTGTGTCCGACGCTGCTGACGGTCACCACCCGGGAGCCCGGCACGGGCAGCAGCCGGTCGAGCAGCAGCCCGGTGAGCGCGAAGTGCCCGAGGTGGTTGACGCCGAACTGCAGGTCGAAGCCGTCGCTGGTCTTCTGCCGAGGCGTGTACATCAGTCCGGCGTTGTTGATCAGCAGATCGATCGTCGGATGCGCCGCGCGGAGTTCGGCGGCGGCCTCGCGGACGGACTCCAGAGAGGCCAGGTCCAGCCGCTGGACGGTCAGCCGGGCACCAGGGACGCGCGCCGTGATGCGGTCGGCGGCCTGCCGGCCCTTGTCGGTATCGCGGACCGCGAGGATCACGGTCGCGCCCCGGTCGGCGAGCACACGTGCCGTTTCGAAGCCCAGACCGCTGTTGGCGCCGGTGACGACGGCGACTCGGTCGTCTAGGCGTGGGACTGCGCGCTCGTTCCATTTGGTGCCCATGGTGCCTCCGGCTCGAGTGATCGCTGGGCTACGAGAGCCACTGTACGTCAAACATGCCACCGAGTGCCAAGTGCGCCTCCGGGTTGTAAACTGGTTGCATGCCGCAGCACCGCCCCCTCCCCGTCCGTGAACGCGCCCGTCGCGCAGTGCGCGCCGAACTGGTGACGCTCGCGCAGGATCTGTTCGCCGCCCAGGGCTACGAACGGACCACGATCGAGGACCTGGTCGCGGCGGCGGGCATGTCGAAACGGACATTCTTCCGCTATTTCACCTCAAAAGAAGAGCTGGTCCTTGGCAAGCACGACGTCTGGGCCGAGAGGCTCCTCGAGGCGTTCGCTGCCCGTCCGGCCGACGAGCCGCTGTGGGACTCGCTCCGACGGACCTTCGACGTCGTCGTCGATTACTTCGACGATGAGGCGGAGCTTTCGCGCACCCTCGCGATGGAGAAGGTCATCCACAGCAATCCCGCGCTCGTCGCGGGGGAGTTGGAACGCATCTCGCGGGTCCAGAATCAGCTCGCGGAGCAGATCGGTGCGCGCCTCGACCAGCGATCAGCCGACGATCCCCGTCCGGCGGCCATCGCCGGTGCCGCGCTGTCCTGCCTGATCGCGGCCAAGAACGCATGGACCGGTGGCGGTCACACCCAGCCGTTCGGCGAACTCCTCGACCAGGCGATGGCCGCGCTTCGTCCCACCTGACGGGCCGGCCGAGTCCCTGCGTCGCAGGCCGCCAGTTGGCGGTCAGATTCCGCCGCGCGGCGGTCGATCGTGGTGAACGCCACGACCGATGATGTGACCCTCATCCCCAGCCTGGGAGCAGGTATGACGACGACGTCTGCTGAAGAATCCTCCGCCGTACCGGTCGGGCCGCCGCCACCGTTCGACCCGGAACTCGCGGCGGCCCTGCGTGTGATCAACGAGTCGCTACCACCGGACGGATTCGCCAACCCGGCGATCTTCGCGGCCCTGCGTCAGGGCGGTCCGGGCGCCGAGCCCGCCTCGGACGAGGAACTCACCCGGGGAGGCGCTTTCACGCTAGAAGAGCGTACGGTGCCGGGACCGGAGGGTGCCCCGGACATCACTCTGCTGATTCTCAGCCCGACCGGAACGACCGCGCCTGTCCCGGTGATCTATCACATGCACGGCGGCGGCATGGTGCTCGGCGACAAGCGAAGCCAGGTGCCCGAGCTCCTGGACACTATCCAGGACCTGGGTACCGCCATGGCTGTCGTGTCGGTGGAGTACCGGCTCGCGCCGGAGACGCCGCATCCCGGCCCGGTCGCCGACTGTTATGCCGGTTTGCTATGGACCGCCGCACACGCCGAAGAGCTGGGCTACGACGCGGAGCGGATTCTCGTCGCCGGCTCCAGCGCGGGAGGGGGCCTGGCAGCGGCCCTGGCGCTCATGGCTCGTGATCGCGGCGGACCTTCCTTGTTCGCTCAGCTGTTGATGTGCCCGATGCTCGACGATCACAACGACACGCCCTCGGCCCGCCAGATGACCGGCTTGGGTGTGTGGGACCGGGTGTCCAACGAGTTCGGCTGGACTTCGCTGCTGGGCGAGGCTCGGGGGACCGCCGACGTGTCGCCGTATGCCGCTCCGGCACGGGCCACTGATCTGTCCGGGCTCCCGCCTGCGTTCATCGACGTCGGAACCAACGAGACGTTCCGGGACGAGGCCGTGGCGTACGCGAGCCGTATCTGGCAAGCCGGGGGAAGCGCCGAACTGCACGTCTGGCCCGGTGCGTTCCACGGGTTCGATCTGATGGTGCGGCCGGCGGTGATCTCGCAGGATGCCCGCGCCGCCCGCGTGCTGTGGCTGCGCAGGGTTCTTTCAGTCGCCTAAATTGGGTCAAGGCTTGTGAAGCGTCGATGGCGCCGGGCCGGGTCCGGAACTCCGGCCCGGCCCGGCGACCCGTCAGGGGGTTGAGCGGTGCGTGAGTTGACCGTCCGGCTCGACGCCCTGGACCCGGAGGCCGGAGCGGCCCTGCGCGTCGTCACCTACTTCGACGATCTCCTCGCCCACGGGGCGGGAATCCAGTCCATCGTCAGGGGAGCGGCCATGCTGACCGCAGGCCCTGTCGCTCTGGTCGACCACGTCCGCCAGGTACACATCAGGGTCGACGCGGACGGACGGACCGGCAGGCCTGCCGAAAGCCCCGATCCGCGCTGGCCGCACATCTCGGTGGGTTCCGGAGACGCCGTTCTGTGGCTGGAGCGCTCGGGCTCCCCGCGCCCCATCGATGCGATCGTCTTGGAGCGCGCGGCCGCAGTGGCCGCCACGGTCCTGGACCGGACCCGGGGCAGCGGCCGTCGTCGTCCGCACGATCCGGCCTCGATCGAGGTTCTCCTCGACGCCGAGGCCGCACCTGACACCCGGGCCATGGCAGCACAACGGCTGGGCATGGCAGCTTGGAAACGGGCCAGGGCGGCTGCCTTCGCCGACGGTGGGGCACGGATCTACGGGGAGTCCGAGGACGTACCCTCCGAGCGCGAGAGCTCGCCGCCCAGCACCGTCCGTGCGGGCATCGGCCCGCTGGTCGCCGTTGACGACCTGCCTGCCTCCTGGGCACAGGCGCGGCTCGCGCTGCGCCTCACCGCCGCCGGCACTCCCGCCGATCCTGGTCCCAGGATCGTCCACGCCGAAGAGGCGGGCGGCCTCCTTGTGCTGGCGCGAACGGTCGGACCAGGTACCCCGGAGATCGAGGACGTCGCCGCGCTCGAACGAGCCGCGCGGACAGCCCCGTGGATCCTCGCGACGCTGGAAGCGGTCAGCGCGAGTTCCAGCCTGCGAGGCGCTGCGACCCGGTTGCGCCTGCACCACTCGACGCTCCAGAAACGCATCACCCACGCCGAGCGTCTCCTCGGCTGGTCGCTCACCGACGCGCACGGTGGCCTCCGACTGCAGCTGGCGCTCGTGCTGCGGCGCCTCCACCGCATCCCGCTCGATCCCTGTCCCTGACCGGAGGTCACTGTGCCCGACACGCACGCGAGGCCCGCGGACAGCGCCCTACTCACCCGTGCCGCGCACAAGCTGTCCTGTCGTCCGGACGTAGCACTGGTATTCGGCGGGATCGGCAACGGGGAGGTTCCGGTGACGGTGTGCGTGGGCGCGCGCACCTCCGCACTCACCTCGATGGTGATCCGGCCGACACGAGGGTTGGGCGGGCAGGCACTTCTCCGCAAGCAGATGCTGGCGGTTCCGCACTACGACCAGGCGCCAGGGATCACGCATGACTATGACGGTCCCGTCCTCGGGGAGGGCGTCGTCGGCCTGGCCGTCGTACCGCTGATGAGCGGTCCCGGTGTGCGGGGCCTCCTCTACGCCGCGACCCGCGAACGCGCGGCCCTCACGCTCGCGATGATGTCCTCGCTCGCCGCCGAGGCACATGCGGTGTCCGTCGAGATGTCGGTGCGCGACGAGGTCGAACGACGACTGCGATCTGCCGAACCGGTGCTCACGTCGGCTGCTGAGCGGCTTCGGTCCATCGCGCGGACTACCCGGGATCCGGTGACCCGGACAGCACTATTGGACCTGCTCTCCGGGTCCGACCCGAGGCCGCCCGGCCTCGACGCGCTGACGCCTCGCCAGCGCGACGTCCTCGAACTGGCTGAGCTCGGCCTGCGTAACGCGGAGATCGGCGCGCGACTCGGCCTGAGCGAGCAGACCGTGAAGACCTATATGCGTGCGCTGATGGCGCGACTGGGCGCCCGCTCACGCCAAGAGGCGGTCTACCGGTACCGGTCTCAGTCGTCCTCCGGCCGGGCGGCGGCCATGCCGGAACGGATCTGATCCATCACGCCTGCGTCGGCCAGCGTCGTGGCGTCGCCGACCTCGCGGTTCTCCGCGACGTCACGGAGGAGCCGCCGCATGATCTTGCCCGAACGGGTCTTGGGTAGCTCGGGCACGAGGAGGATGTGCCGCGGCTTGGCGATCGGCCCGATCTCGACGGCGACGTGCCGGCGCAACTCCTCGGCGAGATCAGGCTCGTCCCTACCGGCCGCCTCGCGGAGGATGACATAGGCGACGACCGCTTGGCCGGTGGTGTCGTCGGCGGCTCCGACAACCGCCGCTTCAGCCACCCGCGGATGCGACACGAGGGCGGATTCGATCTCCACGGTCGAGAGGCGGTGCCCGGAGACATTCATGACGTCGTCCACCCGGCCGAGGAGCCAGATGTCGCCGTCGAGGTCGCGGCGGGCGCCGTCGCCGGCGAAGTAGTAGCCGGGCCACCGGGACCAGTAGGTCTCCCGGAACCGGTCGGGGTCACCCCAGATCGTGCGGACCATCGCCGGCCACGGTTCAGTCAGAACCAGGTAGCCGCTCTCGCCGGGCAGTACGGGGTTGCCGTCGTCGTCGACGACGTCAGCGCTGATGCCGGGGATCGGGCCCATGGCGGCCCCGGGCTTGGCCGCAGTGACGCCCGGCAGTGGGCTGAGCATGTGGGCGCCGGTCTCGGTCTGCCACCAGGTGTCGACGATCGGGGTGCGGTCGCCGCCGATGTTCCGGCGGTACCAGCGGTAGGCCTCGGGGTTGATCGACTCGCCGACCGTGCCGAGGATCCGCAGGCTGGACAGGTCGTAGCGGGCCGGGAGGTCGTCACCCCACTTCATGCACGTCCGGATCGCCGTGGGCGCGGTGTAGAACAGCGTGACGCGGTGACGCTCGATGATTTCCCACCACCGGCCGCGGTGCGGAGTGTCCGGGGTGCCTTCGTAGATCACCTGGGTGGCGCCGACCGCGAGCGGTCCGTACACCAGGTAGGAGTGCCCGGTGATCCAGCCGACGTCGGCGGTGCACCAATACACGTCGTCGGGCTGGTGGTCGAACACGCCCCAGAAGGTGTACGCGGCCTGGGTGAGGTAGCCGCCGGAGGTGTGCAGGATGCCCTTGGGCTTGCCGGTCGTACCCGAGGTGTACATGACGAACAGCGGCTGTTCGCTGTCGAACGACTGCGGTGTGTGCTTCGCCGAGGCCCCGGCCAGAGCGTCGTGCCACCACTCGTCCCGATCCTCGACCCAGCCGATGTCCTGGCCGGTACGCCGGACGACGAGCACCGTCGTGACGTCCGGGCACTTTTCCAGCGCGGCGTCCACCGCGGGTTTGAGCGCCGACGGGGCACCACGCCGGAACCCGCCGTCGGCGGTGATGACGGTCCTGGCCCTGAAGTCGAGGATGCGGCTGCTGAGCGCGTCGGCGCTGAAACCGCCGAACACGACGGTGTGCGGCGCGCCGATGCGGGCACACGCCAGCATCGCGACCACGGCTTCGGGAATCATCGGCAGGTAGATCGCGACCGGGTCACCGGCCCGGACGCCGCGGCGTTCGAGGGCGTCGGCCGCGCGGCTGACCTGCTCCTGGAGATCGCGGTAGGTGATCGCCTGCTCGTCGCCGGGTTCGCCCACGAACCGTAACGCGACCCGGTCGCCGTGGCCGTTCTCGACGTGACGGTCGACGCAGTTGTAGGCGACGTTGAGCCGTCCGTCGACGAACCACCGCGCGAACGGAGCGTCGCTCCAGTCCAGCACCTGCCGGAACGGCGCGTCCCAGTGCAGACGGTCGGCCTGCCTGGCCCAGAACGCCAGCCGGTCGTCGGCGGCCTCGTCGAAGGCGGCGGCGGTCAGGTTCGCGGTGCTGCGCAGCGTGTCCGGCGGGAGGAAACGCTCGGTCGAGGCTGTGTCCAACGGAGTACTCCAACGTAATCCGGCAACGAGAGACAGCAGCCTAAGAGCGATTCCGATCCGCGAATAGCCGCGAAAGTGGATAGTCGTCGTACGCTCGGCGAGCGACGGACCGGCTGCCGGCTAGCGGTGGTTCAGGCTCCGGTCGAAGAACTGGATCAGGGAGTTCCAGCTCGGCTGCACCGGTCGAGGGCGCGTCTGCCGGCAGTCGTCCGTCCGCTGTATCCGGGCGCCGGTCCGGACCGCCGGATCGGTGAGGAACTCGTTCCACTGGCCGTGCTCGCCCCGGGGTAGTAGCACGAGCGCCGCGTCGGCGCAGGCGCGCGCTGCGGCCCGGTAGAGCAGCAGGCTCTGCTGCCACGGCACGTAGAGATCCTGCTGCCCGTGGACGAGGAGCATCGGCGGGTCGTTTCGGCTGACGTACGTCGAGGGGTCGGCGCGGGTGACGGCCTGCGGGCAGGCCTCGATGGCGCAGCCGAGGAGCCGTGATTCGGGTGATCGGGGATCGGCGTGGCAGGCGGTCAGGTCGAAGTCTTCGTTGAACGGAACGCAGTCCTGCGGCATGAACGGGTCCATCTGCAGGAAATCCGTCGGCGGATAGAACGGTGCCGCCGCCTGCACCCGGCTGGACGGGCCCCGCACGCCGACGTTCCCCTCTAGCCGTGGCACGTCGCCGGTCACGGCAGCCATGGCGGCGGTCCACCCGCCGGAGGACTCACCGATGATCCCGAACCGGTGCGGATCGAGGTGGTAGCGAGCGGCGTTGGCGCGGAGGAACCGGATCGCTGCCTTGATGTCGTACAGCTGGCCGGGGAACTGCGCGAAGCCGCTCGATCGGATCGACACACCGGCGACCGCGTAGCCGCGCGGAACGAAGTGAGAGGCCACGACGTCCGCGCTCTCGCGACCGTTCTCGGCCATCCACCCCGAGCCGTGCACCCAGATGATCAGCGGAGTCGGCTGCCGGGAGTGCGTCGGAAGGTACAAGTCGAGGAAATGGCCCTGACTCGTCGCCGGTTGCGGGGCCGCGTAGGCGATGCCGGTGAGAACCCGTATCGCCGACGCGGACGCCGGGACCGGGAGAGCTGCCGCGCCGAGAAGGATCAGCGCCACGGCGAGCGTGCCTAACCAGCGGTGATTCGTCGCTCTCATCGGAGACCTCCGCATCTCAACAAACGATCGCTAACCGTCAGAGGCGCTCGTAGGTGACGCGCCAGCCTTCCGCGGGATCGGCCGGTGTCAGGACGAGCGTGTCGCGGGATACGACAAAAACGCGGGTCAGGCGCTGGCCGATGAGAGTGCGTACGGCTGCTGACTGGACCGTCACCTGAAACGTCTTCGCCTTTTTGTCGACGGTGTACTGCCCATAGAAGGCTTCGTATCCGTTCACCGTGTATGCCGTGTCCGCCGCGTCGGGATCGGGGTTCATGGCCTGCACCGACACGTTCCCGGACTTGGTGAAGATGATCTGGCCGGAGTAGGGCACCGGAGCGAGATTGCCCCCCGTACCGACCTCCAGCGTCGTCATCCGCCAGGCGCCGACGAGGGAAGATGTGCCGTGACCGGCGGTGTCGGACCGTGCGAGCGCGGGCGCGGACGCCACGAGTCCGAGCGCGAGCACTACGGCGACGACCAGAGCGAACGGCATATTCCTGCGCTTCGTCATGCTCCTACGCTAGGCAGAATCGAGCTAATTAGGGACTTACTGGGAGTACACCCCTGCGTCACAGCGCCACCGCGACCGCCGCGAGTTCATCGCGGTGGTCGGGATGGCTGATTGCGGCAAGTGCGCGGGCGCGCTCGCGGACTGCGCGGCCGCGCAGATCGGCGATTCCGAACTCGGTGACCACGAATTGGGTCAGCGTCCGCGGCACCGTCACCAGACCACGGTCGATGACCGGGACGATCCGGGAGCGCCCACGCCCGGTCGTGGAGGGCAGTGCCACGATGCTGCGGGCGCCCGGGAGCATGGACGCGATCGCGAAGTCGACGCTGCCGCCGATACCGCCGGCCTGCCCGCGGGCGATCACCTCGGAGTTGATCTGGCCGAAGAGGTCTACCTCCAGCGTCGAGTTGATCGACACGAAGTTGCTTCGCCTCCTGACGGCTTCGAGGCCATGGGTGTCCAGCGCGTGCCGTAGCTCCACACGTGGGTTGCGCTCGACCCACTTGTAGAGGTCCGTGCTGCCCAGTACCTCGCCGACGATGGCGGCCGGTCCGTCCGAGACGCATGCGCCCGATTCGATCAGTGTGCGACCCGCATCGGTGAGCTGCGACGTGAGCAGGAGTTCTCGGCGACCGACGAGTGCGCGTAACACGGACTCGGGGATCGTCCCGATCCCGGACTGCACGGTGGCCCCGTCCGGGATCAGCGACGCCACGTGCCCGGCGACGGCTGCGTCGCGCTCGTCGGGCTCCCGGTGTGGGAAGGCACGCAATGGACGAGCGGCGTGGACGACGTGGTCGAGTTCGGATTCGTGCAGCAGCGTGTCGCCGAGTACGAACGGCATGTGCGGGTTGACCTGCGCGATCACCACGTCGGCGCGCTGGGCCAGCAGACGGTTGAGGCTCGCGCTGACGCCGACGCTGTGGTAGCCGCGCTCGTCCGGCTCGGAGACTTGGAGCAGGCACACGTCGAGCGTGCGGTTCTGCACGTAACGGTAGGTCTGCACCCAGGTCAGCGGCAGGAAGTCGACGTTCGGCCCCAGCCCGACGTCGCCGAGCAGGGTCTGCGGCATGAACCAGGTGATCAGTTTCAGCTCGTTGCCCAGATGCGGTGTGAGCGCCTGATAGCCGTCCAGGAGCATCCCGGACAGGAGCGTGACCGGGCCTGCGTCCGCGACCCGGCGGGCCAGCGCTTCGAGCAGGACGACAGGTTCGGCGCTGAGGCTGCCGCAGGCTACGGTCATGCCCGGCCGGACGACGGAGAGTGCTTCGTCGGGCGTCGTCATCAGTAGCTCTTCGGCAGGTCGAGAACCCGCTGGGCGATGTAGTTGAGCACCATCTGGTTGTTGACCGGCGCGATCCGCTGGAGCCGCACCTCGGTCCAGTGGCGTCCGATGTGGTACTCGCGGGCGAACGAGTAGCCGCCGAACGTCTGCATGACGTCGTCGGCCGTTTTCCACGCCGCCTCGGTCGTCAGGTACTTGGCCGAGTTGGCCAGCGAGCCGATCGCGGCGGCGCCGTGCTCCTCGCAGGCCGCGATCGCCGTCTGCAAGACCTGTCCGGCCGCCAGAAGATGCAGGTAGTCGGCGGCCAGCGGATGCTGTACCGACTGGTTCTTCCCGATCGGCCGGTCGAAGACGACCCGTTCCGACGCATAGCGGGTGCCTGCCTCCAGGCACCACCGGCCGATGCCCATCGCCACCGCGGACAGGTACAGGCGCTCGGCGTTCAGGCTGTGCAGGAGGTGGTAGAAGCCCTGGCCCACCTCGCCGAGCACGTCCGCGGAGCCGACGACGTGATCGTCGAAGTACACGTCGGCGGACGCGAACGCGTTGCGGCCGATCTTGGGGATGGGCTGCACCTCGACCGTCGGCCGATCGAAGTCGGCGAGGAACAGCGTGAGGCCGTCGCCGCGGCGGTCGGTCGGCCCGGGCTCGCTGGTGCGGGCCAGCACCATGACCTTCTGCGCGTACGGCGCGCCGGAGTTCCAGGTCTTTTGCCCGTTGAGTAACCAGGAGTCACCTCGGCGGGTCGCCGACACGCTGATCCGGGTGGTATCCGTGCCGGCGTCCGGCTCGGTGACTCCGAACGTGATCAGCAGGTCGCCGGACGCGATCCGCGGCAGTAACGTACGGCGCTGCTCCTCGGTGCCGAAAGCGAGCAGCGAGGGCACGCAGAGCAGGGGAGCGTGCACGCTGGAGCAGGCGTTGAGCCCGCCGCCGCTCGCGCCGACCTCTTCGAGTGCGGCGCAGAAATCGGCGATCGTGCCGCCGCCTCCTCCGTACTCCTCGGGAATGAGGATGCCGAGGAAGCCCGCGGCGGCGAACGCCTCGACGAAATCCCGGGCGTACTCGTGCTCACGGTCGTGCTGTTCCCAGTACGAGGCCGGGAACTTGGCACACAGTGCTCGCACCGCTTCGCGGACGTCCTTGCGTGCTTCCAAGTGCGGGAAAGCAGTGCTCTGCATCAGATGTCTCCCCGTGACGCCAGGTGGGCGGGTAACTCGATGACGCGTGAGCCGAGGTACTCGCCCAGCCCTTTCGCTTGGGTGTCGATCGCGATGCTGGAGGCCGTCCCGTCCTCGAGGAAGCCGTTCACGACGAAGTTCAGGCCGAGGATCCCGGGTAGCTCGTACCGCTGCACGGGCAGTGCGGCGGCCTCCGCGACCAGTTGCTTGAAGCGCGACGGAGTGAGATACGACCTGATCCAGGCGTAACTCTCGGGGTCTCTGGCCCACACACCGACGTTGGCCAGGCCCGCCTTGTCACCGGATCGCGTGCCGAAGTACCGGCCCAGCTCGACCTGGACCAGCTCGTCCTCGAAGGCCGGCGGCGGGTCGTCGGGCGGGTCCTCGACGGTGAGTTCGTAGGCCAGCTCGGGCCAGGCGACGTCGAACGGCTCGGCGTCCTGCGGATGGACCCGGGCGACGACCCGGCTCTTCTCGATCAGGCACGGCCACTGGACGGCCGTCGACTTCTCGGACGAAGGGCTGCCGACGAAGTAGCACCCGGGGATACTGGAGATGCCGAGCTGGGTGATCGCTCCGGAGAACGCGCGCCGTCCCACGGCGTCGGCATCGGGGGAGCGAGCCGTGATGACGACCCAGGCCGTGGCCTCCGCGAGTGATCCTCCGGAGTCGGCCGGCCCGATCACCGTCCATCGGTAGCCGTCGAAGCGGTCCGCGCCGGTGAGTACCTGGTCGACCTGGTGGCGGAGCCAGGCGATCTTCTCGGGGATGTGGGAGCCGGTGAGGCCGATTGTGAAGCTGTTGCGGTAGCCGCTGTCGTAACAGATCGACAGTTTGGCCGTCGACGTGGGCGCGTACCCCACCGCGCGCGAGATCCGGACCGCTCCGTCGCCGGCGTCGCTGACCTGCACCGTGCGCAGATCGCCGACGACGTCGGGGTTGTGGTAGAGAGGTCCGCCGACCTCGTAGAGCAGCTGGGCCTTCACCGTGTCGACGGTGAGACACCCCTGGTCGGCGACGGACTTGGTGAGGACCGCGCTGCCGTCGTCGAAGATCTCGGCGATCGGCATCGGCGGGATGCCGAGCGGCTCGTGCTCGGAGAAGAACGAGTAGTTCCCGCCGGTCACCTGACCACCGCACTCGATCGCGTGGCCGGCCCACAGGGCGCCGGCGAGCCGATCGAAGTCGGTGGCCTTCCACCCGAAGTGGAACGCGGCGGGGCCGATGACCAGGGAGGCATCCGTGACGCGGGGACAGATGACGATGTCCGCGCCGCGTTCCAAGGCCTCGACGATCGGCCATGCCCCGAGGTACGCGTTGGTGGTAAGGACGCGCTCCGGGGCCACGACGAGTGCCTCGCCCGTGTCCAGATTGCGTAAGAGCTCGGGCTGCAGCGCCGACAACTGCGGGAGGACGTCGTCACCGGAAATGGCCGTGACGTTCAGCGACAATCCCTGCTCGCGGCAGAGTTCGCGGACCGCCTCGGCGCAGCCGAGCGGGTCGAGACCGCCGGCGTTGCAGACCACCTTGGTCTTCGACGCCGCGATCCGGGCCAGCACGGGGCGCAGCTGGCCGAGGAACCCGGCCGCGTAGCCGGGGCGGCCGGCTTTCTGGTTCTTCCGCAGGATGAGCATCGTGAGTTCGGCGAGGTAGTCACCGGTGAGGTAGTCGACGCCCGCGGTCAGCAGCTCGTCGATCGAGTCGAGCCGATCGCCGTAGAAGCCGGAGAAGTTGCCGACGCGCACGCCGCGCGTGGTCGGGTCGCTGCCTGCTCGTTCCACCATCTGCGCCTCCGCGCCAGTGCGCCCGGCTAATCCCTGATAATGATTAGGGCAGAAACTAGGTGTGGGCCTTGACTGCGTCAAGGGGTGTGACGGGACGTATCGTCGACCGGACCGGCGGACGTGTGATCGTGAGGCGGACGGACGCCGAACGGTGTCTTTCACCGGCAGGCGGACCAGGGAGGCGGGAACGGATGGGCGGTCCGCAGCGGGCCAAGAATCGCCGGCCGGTCAAGCTGGCCGAGCAAGTCGCCCAAGCGATCCTTCAAGACATCGAGAAAGCGGGCATGGCCCCCGGCCAGCGCCTACCCGCCGAGGCCGTGATGGCCCAGGCTCACGGAGTCAGCCGGGGCACACTGCGGGAGGCTCTGCGAATCCTGGAAGTGCACGGCCTGATCACGATCAAGTCCGGGCCAGGCGGTGGTCCGGTGTTGGCCGAGATGGACCACGAGGACTTCGCGCGCATGGCCACGCTGCACTTCCAGGCCACCGGTGTCACGTTCCGGCAGCTACTGGAGGCCCGGATCGTGCTTGAACCCCGGATGGCCGAGCTGGCCGCGGTGAACGGAAGCGCTGATCAGGTCTCCGCTCTCCGCGCCAATTTGCAGGCCCACGGCGAGGCCCGGAACGTCGACGATCTGATGGTCCATGCCCACGCGTTCCACTCGATCGTTGCCGACATGGCCGGCAACAACAACAAGGCGTTGTCGCTGATGACCTCCTCACTGCACGGCATCTTCGACATCTACCAGCGGCGCGGGCGTGACCTGGACGTCATGCGCGAGACGGTACGGGTGCACGAGCGGATCACCGATGCGATCGAGCGGCGCGACTCGGCGAAGGCGGCGCTGCTCATGGAGCTCCACATGGAGCAGAGTGCCGACACCTTCGCCCGGGAGAACCCCACGCTCATCGACCGCGCGGTGTCCTGGTTGATCTCCTGACCTTCGTCACGAACACGTTTCGGCGACTTCGCTCGGTTCTCTTGACGACCCTAATCATTATGATAGATCGTGTGACCCACTCAACTCCGTGACTTCCCGTCGCGCTCTCCGAGCTATCGGATGAGCCAGCGCGGCGAGGGGAGGCGGAGCGCCCGCGACACAGGCGGAGGGGCGATGGCGAGCGTCGACTTCCAGGTGGCCGACCACGTCGGGCACATCATCATCAACAACCCCGAGAAGCGGAACGCGGTCACCTCGACCATGGCGAAGCAGCTCGAGGCGATCTACGACGAGATCGACGTCAACCGGCACATCCGGGCGGCGGTCATCAGCGGCGCAGGAGGGGAGTCGTTCAGCGCCGGCGGTTACGTCCCGGACTACGTGGAGACCGTGGTCGGCGCCGAAGGCACCGGCCGCAGAACGGTGCTGCCCAAGCCGTGGCGGATCTCCACCCCGTTCATCGCCGCGATCGAGGGCTACTGCGTCGGCGGCGGCTTCGCGCTGGCCGTCGCGTGCGACCTGCGGGTGGCATCGGACACCGTTCGGATCGGTGCCTCGGGCCTGAAGCGCGGACTGGTCAACGGAGCCGGGTGCACCACCCGGTTAGTGCGGATCGTCGGCCTCGGCAACGCGTTGGAGAGTTTGTTGACCTCCGAGTACATGCATGCGGACAAGGCCTACCGCATCGGACTCGTGCAGCGGGTCGTGCCGGCCGGACAGGCCGTCGCCGCAGCGTTGGAACTCGCAGCGGTGATCGCTCAGTTCAGCCCCGAGGGGGTCGCGGCGACCAAGCGGATCGCGTACGACAGCATCGACCTGACTTGGGACGAAGCGCTCGAGTGGGAAGAGCGGATCACCGAGGAGGGCTACCGAACCCCGGATGCCCTGGAGGGCTTCTCGGCCTTCGCCGAGAAGCGTCCGGCGGTGTTCGGACGCAACGAGGGCGGCCCGGAGGCGCTCGGCTTGAGCGCACACTGGCCGACCGGTGACGCACCGCAGTGGCGGTCCTGATGGGGCCGCTGGCCGGGGTCCGCGTGCTGACGATCGAGAACTTCATCTCGGCGCCGATCGCCACGATGTGGTTAGCGGACGCCGGTGCCGACGTCGTGAAGGTCGAGATCCCGGGCGCGGGGGACACGTCGCGCAGTGTGCAGCCGATTCGCGAGCGCGACGGTGAGCGGCGCAGTCTCTCGTTCATCCGCGCCAACCGCAACAAGCGCAGCATCGAACTCGACCTGAAGGATCCGGCGGGGCGCGAGCAGTTCCAAGCGCTCCTGGCGAAGGCCGACGTCCTGGTCGAGAACCTGCGGCCCACCGCGTTGAAGGCGCTCGGGCTGACCTACGACGACGTCCGCCGGATCAATCCGAAGATCATCTACGGCGCGATCTCCGGCTTCGGCCTGCCGGAGTTCAACGAGGGCGACCTGCCGTTCTGGCCCGCCTTCGACGTCGTCGCGCAGGCCATGGGCGGACTGCTCTTCCGCCCGGAGGGCGCGCAGGACACCCCGGTGTACGCCGGCTTCCCGCTCGCCGACATCTTCGCGTCCGCGAACCTCCAGTCGTCGATCTACCAAGCCCTTTATCACCGGGAACGCACCGGCGAGGGTGCCTGCATCGACATCTCGATGCTCGACGGTGTCGTCGCGTTCAACGAGCTGGCGCTGATCATGTACGGCGCCCTGAACGAGGTTGCCGCCCGTGGCATGCACGGTCTATCGGCGCCGTTCGGCTCCTACCCGACGGCCAACGGCCACATCGTCATCGCGGTGCTCGGGGAGCCGGTCTGGCGGCGGTTCACCGACGCCATGGGCCGTCCCGACATCGCGAACCTCCCGGAGTTCGGTAGCGGTCGCCTGCGCCACCAGAACCGGGAGGTGCTGGACGCGCACATCACGAACTGGCTGGGTCGGAAGAGCACTGACGAGGTCCTCCAGCAGCTTCGGGCCTACGACGTCCCGGCCTCACCCGTACTCGACATCAACGAGGTCATCGAGCTCGAAAATCTCCGCAAGCGCGGCATGGTGACCACCGTCGACGACCCCGTGTGGGGTTCGGTTCGGATGGCCGGGAACCCGCTGCACTCCTCGTTGATGGAGAAGATGCCGCTCGTGCCGGCTCCGGAGCTCGGCGCCGATACGGAGACCGTTCTGCGGGACTGGTTGGCCGATCCGGCCGATTGACGCGCTCAGCAGGGCTTTTCGAACTCGCTGATCCGTTTCAACCTCATGCATCATATATTATGTTTGCGATCCGCCTCACCCAACGGAGGGTTTCGATGCGTTTCAGACGGCCATGGACGGGCGCGGTGGCACTCGGCTTAGTGCTGGCAGCACTTCTGCTCAGCGCCTGTAGCGGTGGCGCGAGCGACTCGGCGAGTACCAGCTCGAGCGCGGACACCGAGGCGGTGAACGAGCTCTTCAAGGGAACCGAGGGCGTTCCGCCGGCGACGTCTCCGCCGCCGGCGAAGGGCAAGGAGGTCTGGTGGATCTCCTGCGGGCAGCGAACGCAAGCGTGCAAGGGGTATGCGGCCGCCGGCCAGGAAGCCGCCAAGGCGATGGGCTGGAACCTGCACGTCATCGACGGCAACTTGAACGAGGCGAACGGCTACGCCACCGCGATGCGAACCGCGCTGGCCGCGCGTCCGGACGCCATCGTCGAGAGTTCGTTCTCCTGCTCGACCGTCCAGCCGGAGCTGCAACAGGCCAAGCAGCTGGGCATCCCGGTGATCGGGGTCCGGACGGTGGACTGCAACGACGCGGGCGTCGGCCCGTCGTTGTTCACGGTGCCGATGATCTACAGCGAGGAAATTCCGGACAACAAGGCGTTCTGGACCGGCTGGGGTGCGCATCTCGGTGAGTTCATCACGGCTGACTCGGGCGGCAAGGCCAAGATCATCACGGCGTTCGGCCAGGGAGATCCCCAGTTCAAGTTCCTGAAAGACGGCTTCGATAAGGCGATCGGTGAGTGCGCCGACTGTGAGGTCGTCGCCGAGGTGCCGTGGACGACCACAGACCTGGCGCCGAACGGGCCGTGGGTCAACGCGCTGCGTAACGCGTTGACGAAGCATCCGGACGCGGACTACGTGGCCTGGCCGTTCGATACCAACGCCGTCGACGCCGGTGGCGCGAAGGCCGTGCTGCAGTCCGGGAGCGATGCGAAGGTGATTTCCGGGATCGGTACCGCGCCGGGGCTGGACCTGGTCCGTGCCGGACAGATCTACGCCGAGGGCGTCGCCTCCGACTCCGCGTGGTTCTCGTGGGCGGCGATCGATCAGCTCAACCGGCACTTCAACAAGCAGCCGTCGGTTCCGCAGGGCATCGGCTATGTATCGATCGACAAGGACCACAACCTGCCGAGTGAGCCGGGCAAGCCGTTCACCAGCAAGGTGGACTTCCGGAGCCTGTACAAGAAGGCCTGGGGAGTGGGCTGACGATGAGCGCTGTCCGAACCGAGACCGAGTCCGCTACCGCCTTGTCCGTGCAGGCATTGCGGAAGGTGTTCCCCGGAACGCAGGCGCTCAAGGACGTGGACCTGACGGTCCGGTTCGGGGAAGTGCACGCGCTGGTCGGCGGGAACGGGTGCGGCAAGTCGACGCTGATCAAGATCCTCTCAGGGGTCGTGCCCGCGGACGCGGGGGAGCTGACGTTCAACGGGCGTCAGCTCCCGGCCGCCGAGTTGACGGCGAGGGCCGCGTACGAGCTGGGTTTCCGGGTCGTGCATCAGGATCCGCCGCTGTACCCGGATCTGAGCGTCGCGGAGAACATCGCTCTGGGCGGCCACTACCCCACCGCCAAGTCGACGCGGATCGCGTGGGGAGAGGTCCGCCGCCGAGCGTCAGAGTTGATCGAGCGGTTCCGGATCGACGTCGACCCGGGCACGCTGGTGCGTGATCTGCCGGTCTCGGTCCGGACGCAGGTTGCGATCGCGACCGCGTTGCAGGACGTCAAGGACGATCGATGCATCGTCGCGCTGGACGAGCCGACCGCCGCGCTTCCGGCGGCGGAAGTGGGGTTGTTGCTCTCCACTGCTCGCCGGCTCGCGGAGATGGGACACGCGATCGTCTTCATCAGCCACCGCCTGGACGAGGTCATGGCGGCGGCCGACCGGGTCACCGTGATGCGCGATGGGCAAGTGTTTGCCGAGCACCGCACCTCGGAGCTGACCGAAGCGGTGCTTATCGAGTCGATCCTGGGCCGACGTGCGGACGAGATCCGGGGACAGCGAGCCACGGTCACGGCCGGGGAACCGATCCTGGCCGTGTCCGGGCTGAGCGCCGGCCCGGTCATCGACGTGAGTTTCGAGGTTCGCGCCGGCGAGATCCTCGGAGTGGCCGGGCTACTCGGGTCCGGACGGACCGAGCTGCTGACCGCGATCTACGGCGGCCTCGAGCGAAGCGCCGGTGAGGTGACGCTCGCGGGCCGGCCACTCCGCGGCGGTATGGGCCCGACGATCGAGGCCGGGGTGGTCATGATCCCTGAGGACCGCGCCCGCGGTGCCGCGTTCCTGGACATGACCGTGGACGACAACATGGATATCGGCGTGCTCAACCGGTACTGGCGCGGACTGCGGTTCCGCCGGGCGCAGATGCGCCAGGACGGCGACGCGCTCCGGGCCCGCTTCGGGATCAAGGCGCCGTCGGGTTCGGTCGAGATGCGCACGCTCTCCGGCGGGAACCAGCAGAAGACGATCCTCGCGCGCTGGCTGCGCCGGGACGCGTCGGTGCTGCTGCTGGACGAGCCCAGCCAAGGTGTGGACGTCGGCGCCAGAGCCGATATCTACGGCGCCATCCGCACCATGACCGTCGCCGGAGGCGCCGCCGTGGTGGTCACCTCCGACCTAGAGGAGCTCGCGCAGTTCGTCGACCGCGCGATCGTGCTGCGCAACGGGCGATTGATCGCCCAGGTATCCGGCGAGGAGCTCACCGCCCACCGCCTCAACGAACTGGTCCACACGCAGAGCGGGAAGCCATCATGACCGACACCGTCGTCCAGACCGAACAGCAACCTCCCCCCGCGGTCGCGCACAAGTCCCGGTTGGGATACCTCGAGCGCGCGGGTCTACCGATCTTCCTGGTGCTGCTCATCGCCGTGTTCCTCGTGACGCCCGGCATCGGCGAGCACTTCCGGACGCTCGTCAACCTGCAGAACGTGCTGGCCAACCAGTCGGTCACCGGACTGATCGCGCTGGCGATGGTGATCCCGCTGATCGCCGGATACTTCGACCTGTCGGTCGCGGCGATCGCCGGGGTGTCGAACGTGACCGTGGCCAGCCTGATCTCCGAGCACGGCCAATCGGTGGCGCTCAGCCTCGTGATCGGGGTGGTCGTGGGCGTGCTCGCCGGCGCGGTCAACACCTTCCTCATCGCGGTGCTGAACCTCGACGCGTTCATCGCGACGCTGGGCACCTACATCTTCTGGTCCGGTGCGCTCGCCCTGTATACCGAGGGGGAGACCATCGCCAACGGCATTCCGCTGGACTTCTCACTCTGGATCACCAACAAGTTCATCGGTATCCCCGCGCCGTTCTGGCTGCTGCTCGCCGTGGCACTGGTCGTCTGGTACTTCATCACGCAGACGCCGTTCGGGCGCAAACTGGCCGCCATCGGCAGTAACGAGAACGCGGCGAAGCTGGCGGGCATCCGTACCCGGCGTGCGGTGGGGATCACCTATTTGCTCTCGGGCCTGCTAGCGGGCATAGCCGGCGCGTTGCTCACGTCGTCCAACGGCGGCGGCGACTCCACCAGCGCCATCTCGTACCTGTTCCCGGCGCTCGCCGCGGTGTTCCTCGGAAGCACCGCGATCAACCCCGGGCACTACAACGTGTGGGGAACCATGTTCGGCCTGTTCCTCGTCGCGGTGGCCGTCAACGGCTTCACGCTCCTGGGCGCCGCCGCCAGCGTCACCCAGATGTTCAACGGCGCGGCCCTGATCATCAGCGTCGCGATCGCGACGTTCAGCACCCGCGCGCGGGAGCGAAAAGCCCGCGCCATCCAGCTAGAAAGCCTCCGTAACGCCTGAGTTCCTTTTCGAAAGGCCGCCATGCCACCCGAAGATCCGCCTCAGCTGGCACGCCTCATCGTCACCGGCACCGACGAGCAGAACCGATCGGTGATCGTGAGCGACACCCCGACTCCCACGTGGGTTCGCCGTCCCACCGGGACCGTGATCATGGACCTGTGGCAGACGAAGTCGCTACCCGCGCAGGTGGATGACGACTCGCACGACGACGGCGACGAGTCGTTGCGTCCGCCGGTCGGTGGCGGAGTGTGCGTCCGGGTCGCGATCTTCCCGCCGGACAAGGACGTCGACGCCGCCGCCACGGCCGAGTACGAGGCCGCGGCGACGGCGATCTACGGGGAGCAGGGCGACGACGGCCCGGGCGACGGGGCTCCCGCCCGGGCCGTGCCCGGGATGCACCGCACCGACACCGTCGACGTCGTCACGGTCCTCGACGGGGAGATCTGGATGGTGATGGACGAGGGCGAGACGCTGCTGCGGACCGGGGACTGCATCGTGCAACGCGGCACCCGGCACGCGTGGAGCAATCGCTCCGACCGCCCCTGCACGCTCGTCTCGACGATGCTGGCCGCCGAACGGAGGAGCTGACGTGGAACGGTTCGGAGACAAGACGATCATCGTCACCGGCGCGGCCAGCGGCATCGGTGCCGCCACCGTGCGACGGCTGCACGATGAAGGTGCCACGGTTGTGGCCGCGGATCTGAGTGCCGAGGGCTTGAAGGCGGCGGTCGGCGACCTCGACCAGGTGCACGCCGTCCCCACCGACGTGGCTGACCGGTCCCAGGCGACCGAGCTGATCGCGGCCGCCGAGCGGCTGGGCAACCTGTACGGGCTGGTGAACAGCGCCGGGATCCGCGGTGTCAGCAGCATCTTCGATCTGGAGCCGGCCGAGCTGGAACGGGTGCTGTCGGTCAACCTCGCCGGGACGCTCAACACGTGCCAGGCGTTCGTGCGCACCGTCCGCCAAGGTGCGATCGTCAACGTGGCCTCGGCGGCCGGCATTCGCGCGGTACCCAACCGGCTCGCCTACGTCGCCTCGAAGTTCGGGGTGGTCGGGGTGACCCAGACGATGGCCCTCGAGGTCGCTCCGCGCGGGATCCGGGTCAACGCGGTGGCGCCCGGCATGATCCGCACGCCGATGACGGCGCCGATGTTCGAAGACCCGGCGAACGTCGAGGCGATCCGGGCGTCGCACCCGATCGGCCGCGAGGGAGAACCGCACGAGATCGCCGCGGCCATCGCCTTCCTGCTCTCGGAGGACGCCAGCTTCGTCGTCGGAGCGGTGCTGCCGGTCGACGGCGGCAACACCGTCGGCATCCCGTCGTTCGGCGGCCGGCAGTGAGCCTGGTCGACTACCGATTCGACCGTGCGATCGCGACGATCACGCTCAACTCGCCGGCCAACCGCAACGCACTCTCGGCCCAGGTGGTCCACGAGCTCAGCACACACCTAAAGCGAGCCCGCGCCGACCCGGAGGTCCGTGCTCTCGTCCTGACCCACGCCGGGTCGACGTTCTGCGCCGGCGCCGACCTGAAGGAGCAGGCGTCGGAGGGCGGGCCGCAGGCAGGGAGCGAGCGTCTGCTCGCGCTGCTACGCCAACTCGTCGAGATACCGAAACCGGTGGTCGCGCGGATCGACGGCCACGTCCGAGCGGGCGGGATCGGCATCGTCGGGGCGTGCGACATCGTGATCGTGAGTTCGAAGGCCACGTTCGCCTTCACCGAGGTACGGCTGGGTGTCGCCGCCGCACTCATCTCGATGACCACGCTCACCCGGATGAGCGAACGAGACGCTGCCCGCTACCTCCTCACCGGCGATCTCTTCGACGCCTCCGTCGCCGCGACGAGCGGTCTCATCACGGCCGCGACGGACGATCTGGAGCGCGAGATCACCGCGATCGCGGACTCGCTGCGCCACGCCTCGCCGCAGGCCTTGGCCGCCACCAAGTCACTGATCACCCGCCCCGTCCTGCGACGTCTCGATGCCGACGGCGAGGACATGCAGCGGCTGTCGGCCCGGTTGTTCGCGTCCGAGGAGGCGCAGGAAGGCATCGCGTCTTTCCGGGAGAAACGTCCTGCCCGCTGGGTGTGCTGACCCATGGACATCGGACTCGGCCTGCCCCTCGGTGACCCGGCGCGGCTGCTCGACTGGGCGCGGGCGGCGGAAACTCATCGCTTCGCCAGCCTGGCCTTGCTGGATCGTCTCGCGTTCGACAACCCCGAGCCGTTGACTGCGCTGGCGGTCCTCGCGGGGGCCACCACGGCCATCCGGTTGCAGACCCAGGTGCTGCTCGGTCCTCTCCGGCAGACCGCGCTGCTCGCCAAGCAGGTCGCCACGCTCGATCGGATGTCCGGGGGTCGCTTCGTCCTCGGCCTCGGCCTCGGGAGCCGTGAAGACGACCACGAGGCAGCCGGTACACCGATCAGGCAGCGGGGAATCCGGTTCGACGAGCAACTCCGCGCGTTGCGGGAGGCATGGCGGGGCACCACCGTCGGGCCTCGGCCCCGTACGGCCGGCGGCCCGTCGATCCTCCTCGGCGGCTTCGCGCGGCCGGCGCTGCGCCGGGTGGCGCAGCACGCCGACGGGTACGTCTGCTCGGTGCCGCTCGCGTCGGCTGCCAGGCTGGTGGCGGCGGTGCACGAGGAGTGGGCCGCCGCAGGGCGGGATGGGCAGCCCCGGCTGGTGTGCCAGCTCAACGTCGCGATCGGCCCACCGGAGACGGTCGACGCGGCGCGGCGAGCCGTGGCGGACTACTACGCGTTCACCGGCCGCCCGGGGATGGGCGATCCGGTGAGCGACCCGGCCGAACTCATCGACACCGTCGCCGCTTATCGCGACTTCGGCGCCGACGAGCTGGTGCTCTACTGCTACGCCCTGGACCCCGCACAGGTCGAGGCGCTCGCGGAGATCAGATCCCGCGCTCTGTGAAGACCTCGCCCAGCACGTCGGCCGCGGTGACCGCGCTCGGCCAACCGGCGTAGAACGCCAGGTGGGTGATCAGCTCCGCGAGCTCGGTCGGGGTCACGCCGTTGTCGAGCGCCCGCCCCAGGTGGAACGGCATCTGCTGGGGCCGGCACAGGGCGACCAAGGCAGCGACCGTGATCAGGCTGCGGTCGCGCTTGCTCAGCTCAGGCCGCTCCCAGACGTCGCCGAAGAGCACGTCCCGGCCGAGTTCGGCCAGCTTGGGCACGTTCTCGGCGTAGCTGCGCGGGTGATCCTGCGTCATCGAGTCTCCAGAGTGGTGTCGGCGAAGGTGGGCGGCAGCCCGATCGAGCGGGTCTCGGTGTAGGAGTCGAACCCTTCGTAGCCCTGTTCGCGTCCGATGCCGCTGCTCTTGAAGCCGCCGACCGGCGCATGGGTGCCGATCGGGCTGCCGTTCAGTTCGACCGTGCCGGTGCGGATCCGGCCGGCGACAGCCAGGCCGTGCTCGAGATCGGTGGTGAACACCGCACCGCTGAGCCCGTACGGCGAGTCGTTCGCGATCGCGATCGCCTCGTCTTCGGTGTCGTAGCGGAGGACCGCCAGCACCGGGCCGAAGATCTCCTCTTGGGCGATGCGGTGTTCGGGACGGACGTCGGTGAAGACCGTCGGCTGGACGAAGTAGCCCCGGTCGAAGTCCGCGGTGCCCCCGCCGACGACGGCCCGGGCGCCCTGCTGCTGACCGACCGCGATGTAGTTGTTGACGATGTCGCGCTGACGGGCGTTGACCATCGGCCCGATCTGGGTCTCGGGGTCGTGCGGGTCGCCGACCGGCATCGACTCGACCAGGGCGGCCAGCCGTTCGAGGAGCTCCGGTTCGCGGCGGCGGGAGACGACGAGCCGCGTCTTGAGGCTGCAGACCTGGCCGCTGTTGCGGAACGAGAGCAGCCGCAGCGATTCGACTGCGGTGTCGAGGTCGGCGTCGTCGAGGAACACCGCGGCGGACTTCCCTCCGAGCTCGAGCGTCACCCGGCGGAGGTCGCCGCCGCAGACGGCGGCGATGCGCCGGCCGGCCGCGGTGGAACCGGTGAACGACACTTTGTCGACGCCGCGGTGCGCGACGAGATACTCGCTGACCTCCCGGTCGGCGGGGACGACGTTGACCACACCGTCCGGGACGCCGGCCTGCTGGAGCAGCTCCGCCAGCAAATAGGAGTCCAGGGGAGTCTCGGGTGCGGGCTTGAGAACGACCGTGCAGCCGGTGATCAAGGACGGCGCGAGCTTCTGCATGATGACGCTCTGCGGCACGTTCCACGGCACGATCGCGGCGACGACGCCGACCGGTTCGCGGGTGACCAGCGCGGTGCCGGTGCTCGCCACGCGCAGGTCACGGAACGGGTAGCTCTCGGCCACCTCGAGGTAGCCCTCGAGAAGAAGCTGTGGAGCCTGCGCCTGAACGGCACGAGCGGTCCGGCTCGGACAGCCCATCTCCTCGGTGATGAGCTCCGCCATCGTGTCGAGATGCGCGGTGTAGAGCTCGCGGAACCTGTGGAGGACGCCGAGCCGCTCACCCACCGATAGCTTGGGCCACGGGCCGGTGTCGAACGCCGCGCGGGCGGCGGCGACCGCGCGGTCGACGTCGCCGCGTGTCGCCGACGGGACGGTGGCGAATACCTCTTCGGTGCCCGGGAACCGCACGTCGATTCGGTCGTCGCCGTTCGGGGCGACCCACTCGCCCCCGAGGAAGAGCTTGTCGAATTGACCAGTCCAGACCATGAGCACCTCGGCCACCGTCGACTCTTTCCAACATAATATATTAAGCTTAGTGCTTGGGAGGTGCCCTCATGGCGCGAACGACGGTCGAACAGCTGGCTGATTTCGCCGCTGACGTCAGTCTCGAAGCACCACCCCCGGACGTCGTCGAGGACAGCAAACGAGTGCTACTCGACTCGGTGGGCTGTGCCCTCGCAGGCATCGACGTCGACAAGGGCAGGATCGGTATCAAGGTTGCCCGGCGGATGGGCGGTCGAGGTGACGCCACGATCTTCGGCGTCGCGGACCGCACCACCCCGTTCGCCGCGGCGTTCGCCAACGCCGAGAGCATCAACGCGCTCGACTTCGACGCGGTGTTGCCGCCCGGGCACGTCGCGCCGTATGTGCTTCCCGGCGCCCTGGCGCTGGCCGAGGAGCGGGGCGCGAGCGGTGCCCGGGTGCTCGAGGCGATCGCCGTATCGCACGAGATGAGCTACCGCTTCAGCCGCGCCATGGACTACACCCGCACCGTGACCGGCACCGAGATCCAGGTGGCGACGGTGCTCGGGTTCACCTCCGCGGTCTTCGGCGCGGCCGCGGCAGCCGGGCTGATCCTGGGCCAGGACCGCGAGGTGCTGGCCGACGCGATCGGCATCGCCGGCGCGATCACGCCGGTGAACTCCTACCGGACGTGGATGATGAACGTCCCCAACTCGACGATCAAGTACTCGATGGCCGGGCCGGTGGCGCAGGCCGGGATGACGGCGGCGTTCTCGGCCGAGGACGGGCACACCGGCGACCGGACGATCCTCGACGACGCCGAGTACGGCTACCGTCGCTTCATCGGGAGCGAGCGCTGGGAACCGGGGGCTCTCACCGAAGGGCTCGGCGTCGACTGGCTGTTCCCGGCCCACCACAGCTACAAGCCGTACCCGCACTGCCGGGTCACACACGGCCCGTTCGACGCGCTCACCGAGATCGTCACGGCGAACGACCTCCGGCCGGACGAGATCGACGCGATCCGCTGCTGGGGCGAAGCGTGGGTCGAGCTGCCGGTGTGGCTCAGCACCACCGTCGACCGGCCGCACCAGGCGCAGTTCAGCATCCGGCACGGCCTGGCCGTCAGCGCGCACCGGATCCCGCCGGGGAAGGCCTGGCAGCTGCCCGAGACGCTGCGGAACCCGTCGGTGGTGGGGCTGATGGAAAAGGTGAGCTTCGCGCCGCACCCCGACTACGTGGCCACACTGAGCGCCGATCCGTCCGCCCGCCCGACAAGAGTCGAGGTCGACGCCCGGGGAACCACTTTCAGCGCGAGCCGCACGCACCCGAAGGGCACCCCGTCGGCCGACCCCTCGATCCGCCTGAGTACCGACGAGCTGGTCGAGAAGTTCCGGGCGAACGCCGACGGCGTGCTGCCCGCGGGCCGGATCGACGACCTCCTCGACGGCATCCTGAACCTGGAGAAGGTCGAGAACGTCAGCGCGTTGCTGGCGAGAACAGCACCCCCGCGGCGGTGAGCTCGCGGAGTTCGGCGTCGTCGCACACCTCGGCGGCGACGTCGAGCGAGTGCTCGCCGACCCGGGGCGTCCGCGGCGCGCGGTCCGGTCGCCCACCGTCGAAGCGCCAGGGAACGCGGACCAGGGCTAAGCCGTCGACCTCCGGTGCGATCACCCCCAGTGCTTCCACCTGCGGGTGGTCGCGGTAGTCGGCTACGTCGAGCACCGGCGCGAACGGCACGTCGCGCTCGATGAGGGCCGTCTCCCATGCGTCGAACGGCCGGAGCAGGAATTCTCCCTCGAGGATCTTCGCCAGGTCGGCGTAGTTGCGCACCCGATCGGGGTACGTGGCGAACCGCTCGTCGGTGAGCAGCTCGGGCCGCCCCACGGTGTCGATCAGCGATTCCCAGAACTTCTGCGACGACGACAGGTGCAGCGTGACGAAGTCGCCGGTCGACGTCTTCAGGCAGAAGTTCTGGGCTTGGGGATGGCGGCTCTGCCGGTGCGGAGCGGAGCCGCTGTCGAACAGCTGCGTCATCGCGTCGATCGTGAGCGTGCTGATCGCCTCGGTGATCGACGTGTCGATCCGCGGTGCGCTCCCGGACGCGGCGCGACCCACCAGCCCGGCGAGGATGCCGGTCGCGCAGGACAGCCCGGTGACGAGGTCGGCGAGGCAGGTGCCGGTGAGCTGGGCGGCGTCGCGGTCGCTCAGCGTCGCGAGAAGGCCGCCGAAGGCCTGGCCGATCATGTCGTAGGCCGGGCGTAACGCCATCGGGCCGCTCTCACCGAAGCCGGTGACCGACATGTAGAGGAGATCCGGTCGTACGGCGACGCAGTGCTCGCGCCCTAACCCCAGCCGGTCCATCTTCCCGGGGCGGAAGTTCTCGATGACGATGTCGACCGTGGGTAAGAGCCGGCAGACGAGGTCGGCTCCGGCCGGCGCCTTGAGATCGACGGCCAGGCTGCGCTTGCCCGCGTTGTACTGGCGGAAGTAGAGGCTCTGGTCGTCCTGCCGCCTGCGGAACTCGTCGCCGGTGTCCGGGCGCTCGATCTTGATGACGTCGGCCCCGAGCGAGCCGAGGATCGAGCCGGCGTAGGGGACTGCGATGTAGCCGCCGAATTCGAGGATCCGAATTCCCGCTAAAGGCAGGGTGTGCATCGGTGCTCAACTCCCCGGAGCCGTGACCAGCCGATTCTCTCGCCGAAGGTACCAGGGCTGGACGCCTCATCTCAAGCATAATATATTATGTTGGCTTGGAAGGAGGCCTCGATGTGGCCGATGCGCTCGCTGCTGTTCGTTCCCGGTCACCGGGCCGACTGGGTCGACAAGGCCGTCCGGTCCGGCGTCGACGGGATCATCCTCGACCTGGAGGACGCGGTCCCCGCTCACCTCAAGGACCAGGCCCGGCAAGAGGTGGCCCGGTCGATCACCCGGCTTCGCGAGACCGACGCCGGGATCGGCGTCTACGTCCGCCTGAATCCGCTGGACACCGGATTATCGGGTGACGACATCGAAGCGGTCGCCGTCCCCGGCCTGGACGGCTTCGCGCTGCCCAAGTTGTTGGGTCCCGGCGACGTCATCCGGTACGACGCGCTGGTGACGCACTACGAGGCCCGTAACGGCGTACCGGCCGGAACGATCGAGTTCATCCTCAACCTCGAAACCGCGCAGGCCTACGCCACCTGCGAGCAGCTTGTCACGGCGTCACCCCGGGTGGCGACGCTGTTCGCCGGCACCGCCCGGGACGCCGACGTGTCCCGGTCCATCGGCTTCACGTTCACCCCCGGCGGCCTGGAGACTCTCTACCTCCGGAGCCGCGCGGTTCTCGCCTGCCGCGCGAACGGGCTGGACTTCCCGCTCAGCGGTATCTGGCAGGACCTCGGGGACCCCGACGGCGCGCGCCGCTTCGCGGAGCAGAACCGCGAGCTCGGGTTCCGCGGCCAGGTGCTCATCCATCCCTCGCACGTCGCGATGGCCAACGAGGTGTTCCAGCCCTCCGCCGCCGAGATCGCGTTCTACCGGGGCATGGTCGAGGCCTTCGAGAAGGCCGAGGCGTCCGGCGCGGCCGCTGTCCGTTACGAGGACATGCACATCGACTACGCCCACGTGAAGACGGCCCGCGAAGTCCTCGCCTCTATGCACACCCGCGACTGACGGGGGAAACCATGCCCGGCCTGTACTTCGAGGAGCTCGAGATCGGCACGGTCATCGAGCACGCGACTCGGCGCACGGTCACCGAGACCGACAACGTGCTGTTCTGCTCGCTGACGCTCAACCTCGCGCCGCTGCACCTGGACGAGGAGTACGCCAAGCAGAGCATCTACGGTCAGCGCCTGGTCAACAGCCTCTTCATCCTGGGGCTGATCACCGGCATCACCGTGCCCGACACCACGCAGGGCACCACGCTGGGGAACCTGGGCTTCGAGGACGTGAAGTTCCCCAAGCCGGTGTTCCACGGCGACACGATCCACGTCCGCACCGAGATCGTGGACCGGCGAGAATCCCGCAGCCGCAGCGACTCGGGCATCGTGTTCTTCCGCCACTACGGCCTCAACCAGCGCGACGAGCTCGTCTGCGACTGCAAACGCGCCGGGCTGATGCTCAAGCGCCCGGCCGCTGCGGCGGCCACACCATGACAGCGCTGTTCGACACCAAAGGAGGGGCTGGTTGGGTGCCGGACGCCGAGCGCCGGGAACGGAGCCGGCTGCTGGCCGCGCTGCGGCGCTGGGGATTCGGCGACGACCTCCCGCGGTTCCACGCGGGGGCGATCGAGGATCCGGAATGGTTCTGGGGCGCGGTGGTCGACGACCTCGATGTCGAGTTCTCCACACCGTTCTTTGCCGTGCGCGACGACAGTCGCGGGCATGCGTTGCCGAGCTGGTTCGTCGGGGGCAGGATCAACGCCGCCCACCTGTGCGCGCACCGGCACGCGGTCTCGGCCCTCCGCGACAAGCTCGCCGTCGTCTACGAGGGCGACTTGGGTCAGCGTCGCACGCTGACCTACGGACAGCTGGACGAGCAGGTCCGGCGCTTCGCCGCGCAGCTGGCCGCTATGGGGGTCGGCCCCGCAGACCGGGTCGTGTTGTTCCTGCCGGTGGTGCCGGAGGCTGTCGTCGCGTTCCTTGCCTGCGCGATGCTCGGCGCGGTGTCGGTGCCGGCGTTCAGCGGTTTCGGGACGGACGCGCTGGCGACCAGGATCGCCGACTCAGGGGCGAAGGTCGTCGTCACCGCGGACGGCACGACGCGCCGGAGCCGTCGGGTCGAGCTGAAGACCACCTGCGACGAAGCCGTGCCGGTCGGCGTGCGCGTGGTGGTCGTGCGTCACCTCGGGCACAACGTGCCGATGCAGTCCGGACGGGACGTCTACTGGGACGAGCTGCCCGAGGCGCCGCCGGTGGAGACCGCCTCGACCGAGTCCAACGACCCGCTGACGATCATCTACACCTCGGGCACGACCGGGCGTCCGAAGGGCATCGTGCATTCGCACGCCGGCTTCAGCGTGAAAGCCGCGGTCGACTTCGCTTACGGCTTCGACGTCCACGACGACGACGTCATCGGCTGGATCGCGGACATGGGCTGGATGCTCGGCCCGTTGCTGATCCTGGGTGGCCTGCAACTCGGCGCCACGCTCGTGCTCGTCGAGGGCGTCCCGGTCCATCCCCATCCGCGGCGACTCTGGGAGGTCGCCGACCGCAATGCCGTCACGCTGCTGGGCATCGCGCCGACCGCGGCGCGCGCGATCATGATGGCCGGCGGCGAACCGGACAGCACGCTGCCCACCGTGCGTTCCTTCGCCTCGACCGGCGAGTCCTGGGACGAGCCGAGCTGGCACTGGATGTTCTCCACCGTCGGAGGCTGGACGCGCCCGATCGTCAACTACAGCGGCGGCACCGAGACCGGCGGCGGCATTCTGATCGCCTACCCGTTCCTCCCGATCCGGCCGACGGCGTTCAACGGACCGTTGCCCGGCATGGACGTGACCGTGCTGGACCAGAGCGGCGCGCCGGTCGTCGGCGAGGTGGGGGAGCTCGCGGTCCGCAACACGTGGCCCGGCATGACCCACGCGTTCTGGCGCGACGAGCCGCGCTATCTGGAGACGTACTGGTCGCGCTTCGATGACGTCTGGGTGCACGGAGACCTGGCTTCGGTGAGCGACGAGGGGGAGTGGCGGCTGCACGGCCGCTCCGACGACACGATCAAGATCTCCGGCCGACGCGTCGGACCGGCCGAGATCGAGACCGCGCTACTGCGTGATCCGCGCATCGCCGAGGCGGCGGTGGTGGGCGTGCCGGACCCGGCCCGCGGACAGCGCGTCGTGGCCTTCGTCGTGCTGTGCGGCCACCCTGACGACGACGTGCGCGACGCCGCGATTCGCAACACCGGCAAGTCGTTCGCACCGGCGCTCGTCGTGGTCGGCGCCATCCCGAAGACGAAGAACGGCAAGATCCTGCGCCGCGCGATCCGCGCTCGCTATCTCGGTCTGCCGCCGGGAGATCTCTCTTCGCTGGATCCCGCCACGCCCCTCGAAGACATCCCCACGGAGCTGGAGCAGGTGCATGAGTAGCGACGATGAACGGGATCTCGATCTCATCCGGACGGCCACCGGCGAACTGGCCCGCAAGTTCGGTCTCGAGTACTGGCGGGAGAAGGACAAGAAGGCCGAGTACCCGTGGGAGTTCGTGAAGGCGTTCGCTGCGGGTGGCTGGCTGGGCGCGATGATCCCGGAGGAGTACGGCGGGCTCGGGCTGGGTCTGTCCGAGTCGGCGGTGATGCTGCACGAGATCGCCGCCTCGGGTGCCGGTACCAGCGGCGCGTCCGCGGTCCACTTCTACATCTTTCCGCCGGGGCCGATCATCCGGCACGGCTCGGAGGAGATGAAGCGCAAGTACCTGCCCCTGGTCGCCAGCGGTGACCTGCTGATGGCGTTCGGCGTCACCGAGCCGACGGCCGGCGTCGACACCTCGCGGATCACGACCCGCGCGGAGAGGACGAGCGGCGGGTGGCTGGTCAACGGGCAGAAGGTGTGGATCACCAACGCCCAGAACGCCCAGCGGATCCTGCTGCTCGCCCGCACGTCACCCCGGACGGAGGAGCGGCCGTTCGATGGCATGACGCTGTTCTTCACCGATCTGAACCGGGACCGGATCGCGGTGCGCGAGATCGAGAAGCTGGGCCGTGCGGCCATCGACTCGAACGAGCTGTTCATCGACAACCTCGAAGTCCCCGATGAAGACGTCGTGGGCGAGGTCGGCAAGGGTTTCTCGTATCTGCTCGACGGGCTGAATCCGGAGCGCATCGTCGTCGCGACCGCCCAGGTCGGGCTGGGGCGGGCGGCGCTGGAGATCGCGACGCAGTATGCCAAGGATCGCGTCGTCTTCGACCGGCCGATCGGCAAGAACCAGGCCGTCGCGCACCCGCTGGCCGACTCCTGGATCCGGCTGACCGCCGCGGAGCACGTCGCCATGCACGCGGCCGACCTCTACGACCGCCACTTGCCGTGCGGCCCGGAGGCGAACGCGGCCAAGTTCCTGGGCAGCGAGGCCGGCTTCCAGGCGTGTGACCGGGCCATGCAGACGCTCGGGGGCTACTCGTACGCGAAGGAGTACCACGTGGAGCGGTTCTGGCGGGAGTCACGGCTGCTGAAGGTGGCACCGGTCTCCCAGGAGATGGTGCTCAACTTCATCTCCACCAAGGTTCTCGGCCTGCCGAGGTCGTACTGATGCCGGACGCGGTCATCTGCGAACCAGTGCGCACCCCGGTCGGCCGGTACGGAGGAGCTTTCAAAGATGTGCCGGCGGCAGAGTTGGCGGCCACGGTGCTCACCGCGCTCGTCCAGCGGACCGGCATCGACCCCGCGGCCGTGGACGACGTGATCTTCGGCCAGTGCTACCCGAACGGTGAGGCGCCGGCCATCGGCCGGGTCGCCGCGCTCGACGCCGGCTTCCCCGTCACCGTGCCCGGCCAGCAGCTCGACCGCCGGTGCGGCTCGGGCCTGCAGGCCGTACTCGACGCGGCGATGCGGGTGCAGACCGGCGTCGCCGACCTGCTCATCGCCGGGGGCGCGGAGAGTATGAGCCAGGCCGAGCACTACGCCCTCGGAGGACGGTTCGGCTTCCGCGGGGATTCCGTCCAGCTCTGGGACCGGATCGCTCGCGGACGCATCACGTCGGGCGGCAAGAACTACCCGGTCGAGGGCGGCATGATCGAGACCGCCGAGAACCTGCGCCGCGAGTACGCGATCCCGCGGGAGGTGCAGGACCAGTTCGCTCTGCGCTCGCACGAACGTGCGGTCGCCGCGCAACGCGAGGGCCGCTTCACCGACGAGATCGTCCCGGTCGTGGTGCGATCCCGGCGCGGCGAGACGATCGTCGAGACCGACGAACATCCCCGGACCGACGTCTCGCTCGAGGCCCTCGCGGGGTTGCGTCCGGTGCGCTCGGGCAAGGATCCGGAGGCCACGGTCACCGCAGGCAACGCGAGCGGGCAGAACGACGGCGCCGCGGCGTGCGTCGTCACCACCAGGGAGAAGGCCGAGGAACTCGGCCTCCGTCCGCTGGGCCGGCTGGTCGCCTGGGGTGTGGCCGGGGTCGAGCCACACCGGATGGGGATCGGACCGGTGCCCTCCACCCAGCGCGCGCTGCAACGGGCCAAGCTGACGCTGGCCGACATGGACCTCATCGAGCTGAACGAGGCGTTCGCGGCGCAGGCCCTGGCCGTCACCCGCGAGTGGCAGTTCGGCGGGGGCGACTTCGACCGGTTCAACGTCAACGGCTCGGGGATCTCGCTCGGCCATCCGGTCGGCGCCACCGGCGTGCGCATCCTGACCACGATGCTCCGCGAGCTGGAGCGGCGCGACGGCCGGTACGCCCTGGAGACCATGTGCATCGGCGGTGGCCAGGGGCTCACGGCCGTGTTCGAGCGGGTGGCGTCATGACCGACCTGTTCGACGTCGCGGGGAAGGTCGTCGTCGTGACCGGCGGAAGCCGGGGTATCGGCTATGCGATCGCCGAGAGCTTCGTCGCGGCCGGGGCGCGCGTCTACATCAGTTCCCGGCGGCTCGCCGCGACGCCGGAGGGCTGCACGGCCATCGCGGCCGACCTCGGCACCGTCGAGGGCTGCCGGTTGCTCGCGGACGAGTTGGGCGCGCGGGAGACCCGGGTCGACGTGCTGATCAACAACGCCGGAGCGCTCTGGGCGGAGAAGCTCGACAGCTACCCGGAGAGCGGTTGGGACAAGGTTTTCGACCTCAACGTCAAGGGCGTGTTCTTCCTGACCCAAGCCCTGCTGCCGCTGCTTCGCACGGCGGCCACCCGGGAGGACCCGGCCCGGGTCATCAACGTCGGCTCGATCGATGCCTTCCACGTCCCCGACCACGAGACCTACGCGTACTCCGCCTCCAAGGCGGCCGTCCATCAGCTCAGTCGCCACCTCGCCGCGACGCTCGCCGCGGACTCGATCACGGTGAACGTGCTCGCGCCCGGGCGGTTTCCGAGTCGGATGCTGCAGAACACGATCGACGCCGAGGGCGCCGAATCGCTGCTGGAACCCATCCCGCTCCAGCGCTTCGCCGAGGGCGCGGACATGGCCGGCGCCGCGCTCTACCTGGCTTCGCGCGCCGGGGCGTTCGTCACCGGGGCGGTCCTGCCGGTCGACGGCGGCCACGCGACGACGCTCTGACCTCTCAACGATCAAGGAGCAGTTGTGATCGAGCGATACCAGAAGGAATTCACCCGCCTGACGTTCGGGTCCTCCGCTCCGGGCGTGCTCGAGGTGGTGTTCGACGGACCGAACTTGAACGCGGTGGACGTCGAGACCCACGCGCAGATCCCGGCGATCTGGCCGGTGATCGACCGCGATCCCGACGTGCGGGCGGTCGTCGTGCGTGGCGAGGGCAAGGCGTTCTCGGCCGGCGGCAGCTTCGAGATCATCGAGGGGCAGATCACCGACTACGCCCTGCGCATGCGGATCATGAAGGAGTCCCGGGACCTCTTCTACAACCTGATCAACTGCAACACGCCGATCGTGTCCGCCATCCACGGTCCCGCGGTCGGGGCAGGGCTGGTCGTCGGACTGATGGCGGACATCTCCGTCGCCGCCCACGACGCCCGGATCATCGACGGGCACACCCGGCTCGGGGTTGCCTCCGGCGACCACGCGGTCATCTGGCCGCTGCTGTGCGGCATGGCGAAGGCCAAGTACTGGCTTCTCACCTGCAAAGAGATCTCCGGACGCGACGCCGAGCAGGCCGGGCTGGTCTCGCTCTCAGTACCGAAGGACGAACTGCTGAACACCGCCCGCGAGATCGCCGCCGGGCTCGCCTCCGGTGCGCAGGACGCGATCCGCTGGACCAAGTACTCCTTGAACCAGTGGTACCGCCAGAACGGCGCGATGTTCGACGCCTCACTCGGACTGGAGTTCCTCGGGTTCAGCGGACCGGACGTCGTCGAAGGCGTCGCCTCCCACCGGGAGCGCCGCAAGCCCGAGTTCCGCACCACCGGCGACTCATGACGCTCGACGAATTGCTCTTCTCACCGCGCAGCGTGGTGGTTTACGGCGCCTCGTCCGATCCGGACAAGCTGTCGGGGCGCCCGCTGGACTACCTGAAGCGCTACGGCTACACCGGCCGCATCCACGCCATCAACCCGCGGCGAAGCGTGGTGCAGGGCGTGCCGTCGCACGCGTCCCTGAGCGAGGTGCCCGGCCCGATCGATCTCGTCGTGATCGTGGTTCCGGCCGAGTCGGTGGAGGCCGCAGTAACGGAATGCGCGGAGGCGGGCGCCGGAGCGGCGATCATCTTCGCCTCGGGCTTCGCCGAGACGCGCCTCCCGGAACGCGTCGCGCTGCAGGACCGGCTCGTCGCGATCGCGGCTCGGTCCGGGCTGCGGCTGATCGGCCCGAACTGCCTGGGCTCGTTCTCCGAGGCCGACCGGGCCTTCGCCACGTTCTCGACCGCCTTCGACGTGGAGGGTGAACGGCCCGACGCACCGATCGCGCTGGCGTCCCAGAGCGGTGCGGTCGGGACCTTCACGTACAGCGCGATGACGAGCCTTGGCTTGGGCGTCCGCTACTTCGCCAACACCGGCAACCAGGCCGACGTCAGCGTCGTCGAGATCTTGACCACGTTGGCCGGCCACGATGACGTCGACGTCTTGCTCGGCCACCTGGAGGGGCTTGTCGAGGCGGGTGCGCTCGAGGCACTGGCCCGCCGTGCCGCGGACGCCGGCAAGCCCCTCGTCCTGCTGAAGGCGGGGCGTACCGCGGCGGGTGCTCGCGCTGTCGCCGCCCACACGGCGAGCACGCCGGGCGACGACCCGCAGTTCGAGGAGGTCCTGGCCCGTCACGGAGCGATCCGGGCCACCAGCATGGAGGACATGACCGACGTCGCCCTGGCCCTGACTCGCGGTCGCCGGCCCCGTGGACGGCGCGTCACGATCGTCACGCTGAGCGGGGGAGCCGGTGCGCTCGCGTGCGATGCCGCCGTGGACGAGGGTCTCGTCGTGGAACCGTGGCGGGAGGACGCTCGCGCGATCGTGGGGGAGAACCTTCCCTACTTCGGCTCCACGGCCAATCCGATCGATGTGACCGGCGCGATGATCAACGACGTCGCCATCCTGTCCAGGACGCTGACGGTGGTGGGTGACTCCGAGGAGACCGACGCGGTGCTCGCGGTCTTCGGCAACGCGGACAAGGTCGCCGAGGAGGTCGTCGCCGCACTACGCCGGTTCCACGAAAGCACCGACAAACCGGTTTTCGTGGTGTGGACGGGAGGTACCGGCCAGGCGCGCCGCGATCTGCTGGCGGCCGGTGTCCCGGCCTACTCCGAGCCGGTTCGGGCGGTCCGGGCCATGGCCCGGCTGGTGAACTTTTCGCTCATACCAGTGAGCGGGTGATTCCGCCGTCCACGGCCACGACCTGGCCGGTGATGAAGCCGGCCGGCTCCGAGGCAAGGAACGCCACCGTGGCCGCGACCTCCTCCGGGCGGCCGGAGCGCTGCATCGGCGTTTGGCGGATGCGCTCGTCCAGGTTGTGGAACGAGGCGAACGTCGGCGTGACGACCGTGGCCGGCGCCACCGAGTTCACGGTGACGCCGTGGGCGCCGAGCTCGTCGACGAGATGCTTGAGCGCCGCCTGCACACCGGCACGGAAGATCGAGGACAGCGCGTGCCGTGGCATCGGTTGCTTGACGCTCGCCGACGTGATGGCGACGATCCGACCCCAGCCGCGACCGACCAGCAGCGGAGCCAGCGCGCGCAAGACGTTGAGCGCCCCCTGTAACTGGTTTACATAGGCCTCGTCCCAGCGGCTGTCGTCGTCTTCGGCCAGGAAGTCGCGCATCGGGCTCGGTGGCCGCGGCGTGTTCAGCACGAGGATGTCGAAGCCACCGGTGGCGCGGAGGTGGTCGCCCAGCCGCGCCACGTCGGCTCGAACGGTCAGGTCACCGGCGACGACATCCGCCGCGCCGAGTTCCGCGCGCACCTGTTCGAGGCGTTCGCGGCTCCGGGCGAACAGCACCAGGCCGACGCCCTCGGCAGCCAACGCTCGGGCGCAGCTCAGACCGAGTCCGGCGCTGCCGCCGATGACCACCGCACGTTTGCCGGAGATACCGAGATCCACGTCGGCCCTACTGTTCGGCGGTGAAGATGCCGCGTTCTTCGAGCATCGCGACGAGCGAGGTGCCACGCGACAGAATGTGCTGCTGCATGATCTGGCGGGCCGTTCGCGCCTTCCGCCGGCGCAAGGCGTCCAGAATCAGCGGGTGCTCGACCCGGCACGCCTGGACCTGGCCCTCGATCTCGGAGTAGAAGCGATTGGGGAAGTTCTGAGCGACCGAGGACAGCAGCCGTGCTAGGTAGGGCGAGTTCGCGCCCAGGTTCACCTCGCGGTGGAACGCGTGATTCAGGGCGTCGATCGTTTCCGGGCCCTGGTTAGACGTGACGGCCTGCTCGTGTCGCTCGATCAGCTCGCTCAGGCGCTCGAGCCGATCCGGTGTGATCGCCTTCGCGGTGCGCGCGGCCAGCTCTCCCGCGAGCTGGGCTTGGGCCCAGAACAGGTCTTGGACGTCCTGAGCGGAGAACTCGGCGACGACGAAGCCGCGGCGAGGCTCGAGGACGAGCCACCCCTCATTGGACAGCTTGAGCAGCCCTTCCCGCACTGGGGTGTTGCTCACGCCGACGGCCTCGGCGATCCCGTCCATCCGGATGAACTCGCCCGGACGGACCTGGCCGGAGAGGATGAGCTCGCGGACGTACGTCGCTACCTCGTCGGGAAGCCCCTGACGCCGCGAACCGGCGCGTCCGACGATGCTGGCTGACGTCACCTGACCTCCTGAATATCCGTCGACCAAAATATTATATGGGATGTTCGGGACGAAGGCTGCGTGCCGCGACCGTCACCGCGAGCAGCAGGACGCCGAGGGCCGCGGTGAACCAACCGAGCCGTTCGAAGCCCGCGTCGGTGGCATCGGGGCCGACGAGAACGTCGAGGGCGACAGCGGCGAAGTTGGCCCCGATGAATTGCGTCGTGCGATACAGCCCCATCGCGGTTCCGACGTCGCCGTCGGGGGTCGCCCGGTCGACGACGGTCTGGTTGCCGATGTTGTTGAAGCCGCTCGGAATGCCCGCCACGACGGCCACGAGCACGAGCAGCGCGGGAACGCGCGAGCCGGCGGCGAAGGCGATGATGACACCTCCGGCGATCATCGCCGCCGTGCCGCCGACCAGTACCCGGCGTGGGCCCGCGATCCGGCAGGTCCGGGTGGCGACCAGGCTGCAGACCACACCGATGGCGGCGAGCGGGAACATCATCAGCCCGGCCTGCGCCGGACTGAGACCGCGCGCGGCCTGCATCCACTGCGGGAAGCCGAAGTAGACGGCGTAGAACGCTACGTACGTGAGCAGAGTGCGGATCAGCGTTGCGAAGAGCGCCCGGTTGCGGACCAGCGCGGATACGTCGAGGAACGGGCTGGCGGTGTGCCGCTCCCGCTGGACGAACAGGACGGCACAGACGACGAAGACGCCGAGCAGCCACCACTGCGGTTCGTCCACCGCGGACAGCAGGAACATCATCAACGAGACGACCCACCCGAGGAACAGCCCGATGCCGGGCAGATCGAAGGCGGGAGGCAGCTCGCGACGGGTGACGGTGACGGGGTCGTCCCGGTCCACGAACACTCCGACGAGCAGCGCGCTGGCGACTACGACGGGAACGTTGATCCACATCACCGCTTGCCAGCCGAGCAGGCCGACCAGCAGGCCACCCAGCGTCGGACCGAAGGCCACGGTCACCTGCGCGCCGATGGCGAGCAGGCCCAGAATCCCGCCGGTCCGGACGTGGCGCCTGCGGGCGTAGCGGCGCACCAGTGCGACGGCGTTGGGGTACTGCGTGGCCGTGCCCAGCCCGACGATCACCCGGGAGACGACCACCCAAGCCAGGCTCGGTGCGAGCAGGCCGAGTGCCGATCCGGCCAGGATCAGGCCGAGCCCAGCCAGGTAGACGCGCCGCGGCCCGAGCAGCGCTCCCAACCGCCCGGAGACGGGGGCGGCGACCGCGGTCGCGATGTACATCGCCGCGATGACCCACGGCATGAGGTCCGACGCCCCGAAGTCGGCCGTCAGGCTCACGATCGCCAGCGCGATCATCGACGAGTTCAAGGGTTGCAGGACGCTGCCCGAGACCAGAGCCCCACCAGTGCGCCACGGCAGTCGCGTGTCACCCGGGCGGGTCATCGTGTCAGCCACGGGTGTCGGCCTCCGCGCGCGCGTCGGCCCGGACCGGTGACTCGGACAGCGAGCGCAACAGTCGTCCGGCGATGTAGAGGACCTCGCGCTCGGCCTCGGTACAACGCTCCGCCAGCGCCGCTTCCAGCCACCGGTTCCGGACCACACGGTCGTTGACGAGGGTCGTCCGGCCTTCGTCGGTGATCTCGATCAGGAAAGCGCGCGCATCGGCCGGATCGAGGCATCGCGTGACCAGGCTCGCCGCCTCGAGACTCTTGACGGTCTTCGCCATGGATTGCGGTGCGACCCGCTCCCGCGCGGCCAGGTCGCGGGCGTTCAGCGGACCGTACGCGTCGAGGAGGCCGAGCACCTGCAGCTGAGAGGCAGTGAGCTGGTGGCCTTCCCGGTGGCCGCGGATCCCTCTGGCGAACAGTGCGAGGTCATGACGCAGTTGGTCGACGCGGGGATCCACTTCGCTCCACCCTCATTCAAAAGACAGTCTGGCTGTCATTCTATCCGGGTAGTTGAGTGGTGAGAGCATCCGAATCGTGAGGAAGTAGACAGGCTAGGTGGCTAATTTCGGGAGCCCGTTCCGACGAACGACCTGCTCGTACCACAGCGCGCTGTCCTTCAGCACCCGGCGTTGGGTGCGGTAGTCGACGTAGACCAGGCCGAAGCGCTTCGAGTAGCCCTCCGCCCACTCGAAGTTGTCCAGCAGCGACCACACGAAGTAGCCGCGCAGGTCGACGCCGTTGGTGAGGGCCTGGTGGGCGGCCCGGAGGTGCGCGTCGAGGTAGCGGATCCGTTCGGCGTCGGGAACACGGGAATCGGCATCCGGCCCGGTCGGGTAGGCCGCACCGTTCTCGGTGACGTAGAGCGGCGTGCCGGGGTAGTCGCGGCTCAGCTTCTCCAGCAGTTGACGTAGACCGTCGGGCTCGATCGCCCAGCCCATGTCCGTATGGGGCGCGGCGTCGGGCCGGAACTCCACCCGCTCGGTGCCGGGGTAGGCAGGGCTTGCCGGGCCGGCGGCGCCAGCGGCGACGTGGGTGGGGCGGTAGTAGTTGACGCCGAGCAGTTCGATCGGCGCACCGATGGTCGCGGCGTCACCGTCGTGGATGAACGTGGGCTCGGTGAACCGCTCGATGTGCTCGAGCACGTCCTCGGAGTACTCACCGCGCAGCATCGGGTCGAGGAAGATGCGGTTGCGCAAGCCGTCAACGAGGCGCACAGCGTCGGCGTGCCCGGCGTCGGCCGGCTCGGTGGGGAGCACGAGCGCGGGGTTGACCGTGACGCCGAGCGTGGACGCGCCGGCTGCGCGCAGCGCGCGCACGGTGAGACCGTGCCCCAGGTTGAGGTGGTGGGCGGCGGCGAAAGCCGCCGCCGGATCGGTGCGTCCAGGAGCGTGCACGCCGGCGGCGTAGCCGAGGAACGCCGCGCACCACGGTTCGTTCAGCGTGGTCCAGACGTCGACGCGGTCGCCGAGGCGCGCGTGGACCGCTTCGGCGTACTCGGCCAGGCGGTGGGCCGTGTCCCGGTCGGTCCACCCGCCACGGTCTTCGAGTGCCTGCGGAAGGTCCCAGTGATAGAGCGTGATCACCGGTTCGATGTCGTGGCCGCGGAGCTCGTCCACGAGTCGGTCGTAGAAGTCCAGCCCGGCCGGGTTGATCGGGCCGGATCCGTCCGGCTGGATGCGGGGCCAGGCCACCGAGAACCGGTAGGCCTGCAGGCCGACCTCGGCCATCAACGCCACGTCGTCGGAGTACCGGTGGTAGTGGTCGCAGGCCACGTCGCCGGTGTGCCCGTCGACGACCGCTCCCGGCGTGTGGCTGAAGGTGTCCCAGATCGAGGGGCCGCGGCCGTCCTCGTGAGCGGCGCCCTCGATCTGGTAGGACGCGGTCGCGGCGCCCCAGACAAAGCCGGGCGGGAAGGTGATGTCACTACTGGCCGGCGAGCGCGCCACCGATGCCCCCCACGCTGAAGTACCGGTTGAGCGCCGCGAAGACCAGGACCGGTGGCAGCAGCATGATCACCGCGACGCTCATGACCGGTCCCCAGTTCGTGGTGTCCTGCTGGAAGAAGGACTGGAGCCCGATCGGCAGCGTCATCGAATCGCTGCTGCGGAGGAAGACCAGCGCGACCAGGTAGTCGTTCCAAGCGATCAGGAAGCTGAAGATCGCCGTGGACAGGAGCCCGGGCAGCGAGTTGCGGACGACCACCCGCCAGAAGCTGCCGAAGACCGAGCACCCGTCGATCCAGGCGGCCTCCTCCAGGGAGACGGGAATGCTGTCGATGTAGGCGGCCATCATCCAACAGGCCACCGGAAGCGCCGCCGCGATGTACACCAGGGTCAGCCCCGTGACCGAGTCGATCAGCCCGAGCGAGGCGAACATGACGAAGAGCGGGATGACGAGGATGACGTGCGGGAACGACTGGATGCTGAACAGCAGCAGGGAGTAGCCGGAGACCACCTTGCCGCGCCCACGGGAGAGCACGTACCCGGCGGGCGCCGCGACGAGCACGGCCGCGAGCGTCGTGAGCCCGGCCGCGACCAGACTGTTGCGCAGCCAGGTCAACGACGCGGTCTCGGCGAGGACGTAACGCATCGAGTCTAGCGTCAGCCCTCCGTGCCCCACGCCGGTCCGTGGCTGCAGCGCCAGGGCGACGACGGCGACGAGCGGCACCAGCACGACGGCGGTGATGACGGTCAGCGCCCCGAATCGCACCCAGCGGATCATTGGGCCCTCCGGATCTGGCGGTAGAGGATCACCGAGACCACCGTCAGCGCGGCGGTCATCAGGAGCGCGACGGCGAGGCCGGGGCCCAGCTGGAAGTTCTGGAACGTCAGCCGGTACGCGTAGACGATCAGCGAGGTGGTCGCGTCCACCGGGCCCCCGCCGGTCAGCAGGAAGATCGTCGGGAAGTCGTTGACGCAGAAGATCGTCATCAGTACCCAGCTGACGAACGTGGTCTTCGCGATCATCGGCAGCGTGATGTGAACGAACTGCTGGAACTTCGAGGCGCCGTCGACGCTGGCCGCCTCGTAGAGCGTGTGGTCCACGGCCTCCAGCGACGCGCCGGAGGTCATCATCATGAACGGGAAGCTGATCCAGATCTTGAACGCGAAGACGGTGACCACCGCCAGCGTCGGATCGCTCAGGAACAGGACGTCCCCGAAGCCGAGCGCTCGGGCGAGCGTCGGTAGTGGGCTGTCGTAGGTGTTCGACAGCCAGATCCAGCTCATCGACGACACCACCACCGGGACCACCCAGGGCAGCAGGAGAAGCACCCGGAAGTACGACCGGCCCGGGACATCACTGCGGAGCAGCAGCGCGAGGCCGAGGCCGACGGCCCAGCTGCCGAGCACCCCGACCACCGTGAAGAGCGCCGTGAAACGGGCTGCTGCCCAGAACCGGGGGTCGGAGAGCACCTGGGTGTAGTTGTCGATACCGACGTACGGTCCACCGGCGATCAGCGTCCCGGCGTGCGTCGACTCGATCGCTCCGTAGACGAGCGGGTACGCGTTGATCAGTCCGACCAGGATCAGCGAGGGCGCGAGCATGGCGGTGAACGTCAGCCCCCGCTCGCGGCCGCGGCCGCGGCCACGTCGCCCGCCGGGTGATGGTGCGCGTCGGACCGCGGCTCGGGGGGCGGCCGCGAGCGCCGTGTGCTCCGCCATCTATTTGACGACCTCTTCCAAACCCTGCTGCAGGGTCGTGAGGAGAGCCCGTGCGTTCCCCGTTCCCTGCACTACCTGCTGCGCGAACCGTGAGAGCGCCTGCCCACCGTCGACGGCGTTCAGCTGGGGGAAGGGTTCCTTCGAGTCGGCGGCATAGGTCTTGCCGACCGGCACCCACTCCTTGGAGATCTTCAGGTTGTTCGCGTTGCCCTGGTACTCGGCCAGGTCGACGATGCTCTGCCGGACCGGCACAGCCGGGAGGACGCCGTTCTGCCAGTACGTCTTGATGTTGTCCAGGTACCAGCCGAGGAACTCCTCGGATTCCTCCTGGTCCGGCGTGTTCTTGTACATCATCAGGTTGTTGATGGCGTACCAGGTGCCCTTGTCGCCGTGCGGAGCGGTGAGCGGGCTGGCGACCAGCATGTCGCTGCGGACGGCGTCCGGGAACTGGGCCTGCCAGCTGGGTGGCGCGAACAGCATGCCGACCTTCCCAGAGGCGATGTCGCCCTGGAGGTTGTCGTTGGTGTAGCTGACGTAGCGCTTGTCGATCGCGCCGATGGACACCAGTTCCTTGAGGAACTCCACCGTCTCGATGTTGCGGTCGGTGACGACGTCCGGCTTGCCGTCGGCGGTGAACAAGTGACCGCCGTTGTTGAACATCAGCGACAGGATCTGTTGCGATCCCGTCGTCACCGTGGGACTGGCGGCCATGCCGAAGCCGGAGACGCCGATGCGGCGGAGGGCGACGCACGCCGTCCGCAGGCTCGGCCAGTCGGTCGGTACCGCGGCGCCCGCCTTCTCCAGCAGTGCTTTGCGGTAGAAGAGCACCCGGGCGTCGATGAACCAGGGAACCGCGAAATAGGTGCCCTGGTACTTCAGGAACTCGATGGTCTCCGGGATGAAGTCCTGGGTCTTGAGCTTCTTCACCAGGTTGTCCGCGGGGGCGATCGCGTCCTGGGTGAAAAACTGCAGCGCCTGGAAGCCACCGCCGGAGCTCACGGCGGGACCGGTGTTGGAGGCGATCGCCGACGAGAAGGTCTGCACGAAGTTGGCCCACGGAAGGGACTGGTAGGTGACCTTCGCGTCGCCCTGGTAAGTACCGACCAGACGCTGCGCCTCATTGCGGTACGCCGTTCCGGTGCCCCACAGCATGTCCCAGAACTTCAGCGGGCCGCCGTTCGAGCCGGCCGAGGAACTACCTTCTCCGCGCGTGCACGCGGCGAGCACGCTGCCGCCGGCCAGGGACCCGCCCAGCACGAGTAAGCGCCGTCGGGACAATGGTGATGACATGTTCGCTCCCTGACCTACGTTGGCCGTCGACACGGAAGTTATCGACGGCGAGTAGGGCCAACAAGCAGCGAAAACTTCACCGGCTCGGCCATAGTGGTGGTGGTTTTCCACACCAGCGTCGGTGGTCGAAAAGAGCGTTCATGGACGAAGACCCGGTCGAGACGCTGCGGGCCATGGAGCGGTCGGCCTCCCTGCACGAATCGCTGACGCGGCTGGTCCTGTCGGGCGGGGACACGAGCGCCGCCGCCGAGATGCTCGCCGCCGAACTGGGCATGGGCGTCGCCGTTCTCGACCGGGACGATCAGGTGGTCGCGGTGAGCGGCCACATCGACGTCGCGGACTTCGCGCGCGCGGACGGCGCAGCGCCCCCCAGGTTCGACAGCACGGGAATCCTAGCCTGCGCCATGGAGCAGACCCGGAGGACCGGACGGTGCGTGACGTCCGGGCTCGGCGACGGCAGGCGGGCCAGCGTCGTGGCCGTGTCGGGGTGCCAGTCGTACTTCGGCGGCCTGGTCCTGGCCCACGACCGGTCGCTGACCGCCGTCGATCTGCGCTGCTTGGAGCACGCGGCGCAGATCATCGGCCTGATCACGCTCACCCGGGACGCGGTCGTGGAGGCGGAAACAGGGGTGCGGGGCGAGTTGCTCACCGCGCTTCTCACCTCGGCTCAGCGACCGACGCAGGATCTCGTCGATCGGGCACGCGCGCGGGGAGTGGACCTCGGCGAGCTCACTGTTCTCCTGGTGGTCGAGGCGACGGCGCGGCATCGTGTCCGAATCCGGCGCCATCTCGACCGAGTGGCGGAGCAGTGGCACGGGCTGGCCGGAGACCACCGGGGGATGGCTACGCTGGTTCTGCCAGGGCGCGACGCGGGGGTGGCGACCAAGGAGATCCATGATCAGCTCAGGGCGGAGCTCGGCATCGGCTCCCTCGTCGTCGGTACCGACGTCCTTCCGCCCGAGCCATGGGCGCATGCCTTCACGGTCGCGCGGCGTTGTGCCCAGATCCTGACGCGGCTCGGGTCGTGGGACCGGTGGGCGACGACGCAGGACCTCGCGATGTACGGCATGGTGTTCGACCCGGACCGGACCGCGGATCTCAACCGGTTCCTCGACGACACCCTCGGCGCGCTGATCGACTACGACGCCTCGCGCAATGCCGAACTGATCAAGACGCTGGCCGCATACTTCCAGTGCTCCGGCAACCTCACCCGGACATCCGCCGCGCTCCACGTGCACCCCAATACCCTGCTGAAGCGGCTGGGCCGGATCGGCACCCTGATCGGCGAGGACTGGCAGGAGCCGGAGCCCGCGCTCCGGCTGCACTTAGCGGTGCGCATGTTCCAGCTGGCACTCGACCTCGGGGTGGATCGCAGCTGAGCTGCGGTCCGGATCCGGTGGCCACTTCCTGGTCACTCCTGGCCGATTTCGCCCTCCAGACCGCGGATGAGGACGCGTAGGTCGAACTCGAATTGGCCGTCGTCGTAGAGCCCCGACTCCTCCTGCGCGAGTGCGCGCAGCGTCGGGTACGACGTGGTCGCGTCGGTGCCGAGCGCTCTACGCAGTTCGGGTAGCTGGGGATGGCCCTCGTCGGTGGCCTGCAGCACTTCGTCCCGGGCGCTCATCATGGCTACGCCGGTGACCAGGATCAGCGCCCGTCCGGCCTGTCGTGCGCTGAACCCCGCGTCGATCATCCGGCGGAGGAGTGTCTCGACGGGCGCGAACGACGGGTAATCCGGGGCGGGGTCGAACCGGAAGAAATCCACGAGCGTACCCATGGCGATCAGTCCGGTCCGGATGGCCTTCGCGTAGCTGACCAGGGCCTCTCGCCACTCGCCCGCCAGGTCGGCGGCCGCCGCGAGGAAGTGGGTCTCGAAGCGGTCGGCCGCGACGAGCCGCAGGAGACCGGCCCGATCGGACACGTGGTAGTGCAGTGCCTTCCGGTCGACGCCCAGCCGGTCGGCGACTGCCTGCATCGTCAGCGAATCGGGATCCATGCCGCGCGCCGCCATCAGGATCCGCTCGCGATCCAAGCCGGCGCGCGATCCGGCGCGGCGTCGAGCGGTCGGTTCGGTGGTCGCCATTCAGCCTCGCGTTCCTTGACGGCGGTCGAAGGCCAATCTAGCATTCCCGGTCGGGAATTATTCCCGACCGGGAATGGAGAAGGCATGCGCCGTACGTCGTTCAACGAGGGGTGGTTCGTCGCCGAGGAGGCTTCCTCCGGCGCGCCGGTCGGTCCGGTGACCGTGCCGTACGACGCCATGCTGTTCGAGCCTCGGAACGCGCGGACCCCGAACGGTTTCCACACGGGCTTCTTCCCGGGCGGTGTCTATCGGTACTCGAAGACGTTCGTCGCGCCGGAGGAGTGGCGTGACCAGCACGTCCTAGTGGAGTTCGAAGGCGTCTACCTCCGTTCGGAGGTCTTTCTCAACGGGCGGCTGATCGGCGGGCGGCCGTCCGGGTACGCGGAGTTCACCGTGCCGCTGCACGGTGGTCTGGAGTTCGGTACGGACAACGTGCTGGAGGTAGTGGCGCACAACGACCGGCTGCCCAACAGTCGCTGGTACTCCGGGAGCGGGATCTACCGCCCGGTGCACCTCCTCGTCGGACCGCAGGCTCACATCGCACCGGAGGGTCCGCGCTTCACGACCGAGGCCGTACAGGACGGCAGCGCGACGGTCGGGATCGCGACGCGCATCGTCAACGACGGCGCGGTAGCGCGTTCCGTGACGATCTCGACCGTGCTGGTTCTTCCGTCCGGCGCCCGTGTCGGGCCGGTCATGGAGCGGATCAGGCTCGCCCCGGGGGAGTCGACGACCGTGCGGCAGACCGCCGCGATCGTGGGCGCCGCGCTCTGGTCGCCCGAGACACCGCACCTCCACACCGGCACTGTCCGGCTGCTCGGCGGCGAGGAGCTGCTCGACGAGGCGGCCGCCGAGTTCGGGATCCGGACGCTGACGGCCGATTCGCGCCACGGACTTCGCCTCAACGGAGTTCCGGTCAAGCTCCGGGGCGCGTGCATCCACCACGACAACGGCCCGATCGGGGCACACACGCTGGACGCCGCCGAACACCGGCGCGTCCGGATCCTCAAGGAGAGTGGCTACAACGCGATCCGTAGCGCCCACAATCCGGTTTCCCGGGCCACGCTGCGGGCCTGCGACCGGCTCGGCGTCCTAGTCATGGACGAGCTGACCGACGTCTGGTGGCGGACGAAGCAGCCGTTCGACTACGGACTGGACTTCGAGGAATGGTGGGAGCGCGACCTCGAGGCGATGATCTTGAAAGACGTCAACCATCCGTCCGTGATCATGTACTCGATCGGCAACGAGATCGCGGAGACGGCGACGCCCCGGGGCGTCCGGCTCAGTCAGGCCATGGCCGGCCGTGCGCGTGACCTCGACCCGACCCGGCTGGTGACCAACGGCATCAACGGTTTCCTCAACCTCATCGCGTCGATGAACGACGAGAAGGTGGCCAGGAAGGCGGAGGCGGCACGCGCGAGGGGTGAGAGCTTCGGAAAGAACCTCATCGTCGTCCTCAACCACGTCATGGGTGTGCTGGAGAAGGTGTTGCCCCACCTGGTCCGCCTGCCCCGGGTCGACCGGCGGACTCGTGACGCGTTCGCCGCGCTCGACGTCGCCGGCTACAACTACATGGCCGGCCGGTACCGCAAGGACACGCAGCGGTATCCCGATCGGCTCATCGTCGGCACCGAGACCAACCCGCCGGACACCGCCCGGGTCTGGCGCGAGATCGAGGCGCTTCCCCAGGTGCTCGGCGAGTTCGCGTGGACCGGTTGGGACTACGTCGGAGAGGCCGGCATCGCGGCTATCGAGTACGACCAGCCCCGCCGGTTGTTCAAGCCCTATCCGGCGCTGCTCGCCGGTGAGCCGGTCATCGACATCACCGGGTTCGCGCAGCCGCAGGCGTACCTCAATCAGGTCGCCTGGCGCCTCCGGACCGACCCCTACATCGCCGTCCACGAAGTCCAGCACAGCGGGCGCAAACGCGTGAGTAACAGCTGGCGGAGCGGCAACGTCGTGCACAGCTGGAGCTGGGAGGGCTTCGAGGGCACTGCGGCGACCGTCGAGGTCTACGCCGATGCCGCTCGCGTCGATCTGGTGCTCAACGGTGCTGTCGTGGGTAGCGCATCGATCGGCGCGCAGCAGGCGTTCACCGGGAGGTTCACGGTGGTTTACCGTCCCGGCGAGCTCGCCGCGATCGCCTACGACGAGACCGGCACGGAGATCGGCCGGGACGTGTTGCGCAGCACGTCGGAAATCCTTCGGTTACGGCTGGAACCGGAGACCGAGGGGTTGATCGCCGACGGCAGCGATCTGCTGTACGTGCCGATCAGCCTGACCGACGACGACGGCCGCGTGAAGCCGCTCGCTGACCGTCTCGTCGATTTGCACGTGGACGGCGCGGCGACGCTGCTCGGCTTCGGGAGCGCTCAGCCGATCACCGCCGAGGCGTTCACCGGCACCAGTCACTCGACGTATCGAGGACGCGCGCTCGCCGTGCTGCGGGCCGGGCACGCACCGGGCGATGTCACCATCACCGCCACAGCGCAGGGATGCGATCCGGTCTCCGTCACCGTTCCCGTCCGGCGCCCGGGGCGGTGATCTGCGGCTCGGGCGGGCCGGTAGTCCCGAGGAGTCACCGGCCCGCTGCCGGATCAGGGCCGGAGCAGGGCCTTGACGGCGCGACGCTCGTCCATCGCCCGGTAGCCCTCCGCGGCCTCGTCCAGCGACAGCTCCAGGTCGAAGACCTTGCCCGGGTTGATCTCCCGCTTGACGATCAGGTCGATCAGGTCGGGCAGGAACCGCCGGACGGGGGCCGGACCGCCGTGCAAGTGCACGCCGGAGAAGAACAGCTCCTCGCCGGGCAGCGCGACGCCGTGCGCGACGCCGACGTAGCCGACGTGGCCACCGGGACGGGCCGAGCGGATCGCCTGCATCATCGACTCCTGCGTGCCGACCGCTTCGATCACGGAGTGGGCACCGTACCCGCCGGTCAGCTCCTTGATCTTCGCCACGCCCTCGTCACCGCGCTCGGTCACGATGTCGGTCGCGCCGAACTCGAGGGCGAGCTTCTGCCGGTCGGTGTGGCGACTCATCGCGATGATCCGTTCGGCGCCCAGCTGCTTGGCGGCGAGCACGCCGAGCAGGCCGACCGCGCCGTCACCGACGACGGCCACCGTCTTGCCGGGGCCGACCTCGGCGGCGACCGCACCGAACCATCCGGTGCCGAGGACGTCGGAGGCGGCCAGCAGGCTCGGGATCAGGTCGTCGGACGGCAGTTCCGGGGTGGCGACCAGCGTGCCGTCCGCCCACGGCACGCGCAGGAACTCGGCCTGTGCGCCGCCGGTCTCGTCGATGATGAACTCCAGGTGCGGGCAGCGGCTCTGGTAGCCGGCCCGGCAGATCTCGCAGGTGTTGTCGGACGTGAAGAACGAGCCGACGACGAACTGGCCCGGTGTGATGTCCCGGACCTCGCTGCCCACCTCCTCGACGATGCCCACGTATTCGTGGCCCATCGCGGTGGGCCCGTTGACCGGCTCGATGCCCCGGTAGGGCCACAGGTCCGACCCGCACACGCAGGCGGCCGCCACGCGGATCACCGCATCGGTGGGCTTGAGGATGGTGGGCCGGTCGCGCTGCTCGACGCGGACGTCGCCCGGGGCGTGCATGACTGCTTGGCGCATGTCTCGGTTCTCTCTCGTGTTCAGGAAATACCGGCGCTCGGTGAGGCGCCGCTTCCGGTGTGCTCGGCGGTCGCCCGGGCCGCGTCGGCGGCCCAGGACGCGAGCAGGCGCAGACCGTCGTGTGACGGGCTTCCGGCCTCTGCGGTCCAGACGATGATTTGCTGGTCCGGGTCGGTTGCGCAGGTCAGGGTGTTCCAGTCCAGGGTCAGATCGCCGACCACGGGATGGTGCAGGTGTTTGACGCCGGTGCCGCGCGCGGCCACCTGATGGCTGGCCCACCATTGGCGGAACTGGGGGTCGGCGACGGACAGCTCGCCGACCAGGGCGGCCAGGCGAGGGTCGTCCGGGTGGTGGACGCTGTGCATGCGCAGCTGGGCTATGGCCAGCCGGGTGATGCCTTCCCAGTCGGCGTAGAGGCGGCGCATCGCCGGGTCGGTGAACAGCAGCCGGATGAACGTCCGGTGCTTCTCCGGGATCTTGCCGAAGTCGGTGATGAGCGCGGCGCCCATCGCGTTCCAGGCCAGGATGTCCGTCCGCCGTCCGATGACGAAGGCCGGCGTCGTCGGCAGGTCGTCGAGCAGTCGCTGCAGCTGCGGATCCACCCTCTGCCGGGTGAGACGGCGTGGCCGCCGGGTCTGCTTGCCGGCGAGCTCGTACAGATACTCGCGTTGATCCTCATCGAGCCGTAGGACCCGGGCGATCTCCGCGAGCACCGGTTCGGAGGCCTGGATACGGCCCTGCTCGATGCGGGTGTAGTAGTCGGTGCTGATCGCGGAGAGCACGGCCACCTCCTCACGCCGGAGTCCGGCGACCCGGCGCCCCTTACCGCCGTCGGGCAGCCCCGCATCGGCGGGGGAGACCTCGGCGCGCCGCGCGCGGAGGAACTCGCCCAACTCGTTCAGGTTCGTGTCGCGAGCCATGCGGTCAGCCTCACTCCTCTGGGTTGCCGGACACCGGTGCGACACGTCCCAGGTTCACACCGTCGGGCGGCTTCGTTCAGGGGAGAAATTTCTCCCCCGCACCGCGATGACTAGGACAAATTCCTCCCCTGCCGCGATGCCCGCCTCGTGCCGATGCTGGTGCCATGACCAATTCCGACGAGATTGCGCTGGTACAGCGCTTCTACGGCGCCCGCGGTGACCGCGCCGTGATCGACGGGGTGATGTCCCAGGACGTCGTCTGGGACATCACACCCGGCTGGCCCCACGGCACCGTCTACCGCGGCCTCGACGCGGTGCTGGAATTCCTCGCCCGGGTCGGGCAGGAGTTCTCTCCGGTCATCGCACGACCGGAGCAGTTCTTCGCCGACGGTGCGGGCCACGTGACCGTCCTCGGCCACTATGCCGCCACCGGCCCCTCCGGACGCTCCGCCGACGTGCGGTTCACCCACCTGTGGACCATCGCGGACGGCACGATCACCCGGCTCGACCAGACCGCCGACACGTTGCTCCTGGAGCAGCTGAAGGAGAAGCAATGAAAGCGATCGGCTTCACCCGCCACGGAGCGCCCGAGGTGCTCGAAACCCTCGAACTGCCGGACCCGACCGCCGGCGCCGGTGAGGTGCGCATCCGCGTCCGCGCCGCCTCGGTCAACCCGGTCGACGCGATCATCCGCCTCGGGTTGTTCGACGGAATGGTGGCGGACGACCGGCACCCGCTGGTCACCGGCATGGACGTCGCGGGAACGATCGACGCGATCGGGCCCGACCAGCCCGACGGCTTCGACCTCGCGGTGGGCGACGCGGTGATCGGGTTCGTGGTGCCCTCCGGCAGCCACGGCGGATACAGCGAATACATCGTGCTCCCCTCGCTGTCGGTCACTCGGATGCCCTCGAACGTCGATTTCGTCGCCGGGGCGTCATTCCTGTCCAACGCGCTGACCGCGGAGCTGACGCTCGAAGCGCTGGCCCTACCGTCCGGATCGACGCTCGCCGTCACCGGCGCCGCCGGAGCGGTGGGCGGCTATCTGGTGGAGCTGGGCGCCGCCCGCGGCCTGGTGGTCATCGCTGACGCGGCGGCGGACGACGAGAAGCTCGTGCGCGGTCTCGGAGCGACGCACGTCGTCCGCCGGGGCGCCGAGTTCGTCGGCGACGTCCTGGACGTCACTGACGGCCGCGGGGCCGACGCCCTCGGGGACGGCGCGATCCTCACCGACGCGGTGCTTCCGGCGGTCCGGGACGGCGGGCAGATCGCGTTTTACCTGCCCACCGACGTCCGGCCGGACCGCGGGATCACGCCGTTCCACTCCTACGTCATGAGGTCGGCCACCCGGCACGACGCGATCGAGCGACTGGCGCGGATGGTCGAGCGCGGCGAGCTGACGACGCGTGTGGCCGAGGTCTACCCGGCCGACGACGCCGTGGCCGCCCACCAACGGCTCGAGCAGGGAAAACTGCGCGGCCGCCAGATTCTGACGTTCTGAGGGTCAGGGGCGGAGCAGGGTCTTGATCGCGCGGCGTTCGTCCATGGCTTTGTAGCCTTCTGCGGCCTGCTCGAGGGGGAGGTCGAGGTCGAAGACCTTGCCGGGGTCGATCGTGCGGTTGCCGATCAGGTCGAGCAGGTCGGGCAGGAAACGTCGGACCGGGGCGGGCCCGCCGTGCAAGCGGACCAGCGACATGAACAGGTCCATGCCGGGCAGGTTGACGTCGTGTGCGACGCCGACGAAGCCGACGTTCCCACCGGGGCGGGTGGAGTGCATGGCCTGCAGCATCGACTCCTGCGTGCCGACGGCTTCGACGACCGAATGGGCGCCGAGCCCGTCGGTGAGGTCCTTGATGCGGGCCACGCCCTCGTCGCCGCGTTCGGTGACGATGTCGGTGGCGCCGAACTCGGTGGCGAGTTTCTGCCGGTCGGCGTGGCGGCTGAACGCGATGATCCGCTCCGCGCCGAGCTGTTTGGCCGCGAGGATCGCGAGCAGGCCGACCGCGCCGTCACCGACGACGGCCACGGTTTTGCCGGGGCCGGCTTCTGCGGCGACGACGCCGAACCAGCCGGTGCCCAGGACATCCGAGGCCGCCAGGTACGACGGGATCAGCTCCGCGGACGGAACCTCGGGCGTGGCGACGAGAGTCCCGTCCGCGAGGGGGATCCGCGCGTACTCCGACTGGGTGCCGATCGTGCCCATCAGGACGCGGTGAATGCAGCCGGACTGGTACCCGTTCCGGCAGTTCGCACAGGTGTTGTCGGAGGCCCAGAACGACCCGACGACGAACTGGCCGGGCTTGAGCGCGGTGACCTCGTTGCCGACCTCCTCCACGATCCCGACGTACTCGTGTCCCATCGGCGTCGGGCCTTCGAGTTTCTCGACGCCCCGGTAGGGCCACAGGTCCGAGCCGCACACACACGTCGCCGTCAGCCGGATGATCGCATCGGTGGGCTGCTCGATTCGCGGATCCGGGCGGTCCTCGACCCGGACGTCACCGGGGGCGTACATCACTGCACCACGCATTTGTTCTGCTCCTTGGATGAATTACGAAGGCACGGCCGAGCGCGTCGTCCACGAGGCAAGCAGGTCCAGCCTCTGCGCGGACGTAGAGCCGGGTTCGGCGGCGTAGAGGGTGAGCGTGAGCCCGGGCTCGGAGACCATGTCGACGCTCTCGTAGGCGAGGTCGAGCTCGCCGACCACCTGATGGTGGAACTGTTTGGTGCCGGCGCCGTGGGCGCGGACGTCGTGGCTGCTCCACCGGCGGCGGAAGTCGTCGCTGCGGGTGGACAACTCGCCGACGAGGTCGTGGAGTTCTTTGTTGAACGGGTCCCGACCGGCTTCGGTGCGCAGGATCGTGACGCAGATGTCGGCGGCCGTCTCCCAGTTCGGGTAGAAGCGGTGGGAGTCCTCGTCGAGGAACGTGTAGCGGGCGAAGTTCGGCTGCTCGCTCGACTGGCTCTCGTAGAGCGCGGAGTGCATGGCACGACCGAGCTCGTTGACGGCCAGCAGATCCATCCGGCCGTTGCGGACGATCGCTGGAGCCGTGAACCTGTCCAGCACCCACTGCAGGGTGGGAGGCGCCTGCCAGCGCTTCGAGGGACGCCGCCGCGGCCGCATGCCGGCGCTGGTGCCGTCGGCGGCGTGCGCGAGGCGGAACAGGTGCGCGCGTTCGGCGTCGTCGAGTTGCAGTGCTCGGGCGAGCGCGTCGAGCACCGAGGCGGAGACGCCGCCGAGAGCGCCACGCTCGAGCTTGGCGTAGTACTCGACGCTCACCCCGGCGAGTGCGGCGACCTCACTGCGGCGCAACCCGGGCACCCGCCGATTGCCGACGGCGGGCAGGCCCGCACGCTGCGGTGTCATCTTGGCCCGGCGAGAGATCAGGAACTCGCGGACCTCTGCGCGATTGTCCACGTCATCAACCGTACGGGCGTCGATCGGCGGGAGGGATGCCCTCTGAGTACACCCCTCGTCAGTGACTCCCACCCCGGGCGCCGTTCGGGTTGACTCGGCTGTGTTCGACATCCAAGGAGGTTCTCGCCGTGAGAAGGCGACGCGTCGGAGTGCTGGGTGCAGTCTCGCTTCTCGCGGTGATCGGTTGTGCCGGTCCGTCGGATCCGGCTCGACCGAGTTCACCACTCACGACGGCGCGAGCGACGACTGAGGGGGTTCCGGTGGCGGCGAGTCGGGTGCGGTTCTCTAGCGGGGGAGCCGAGGTCGTCGTCCGCATGAACGACAACCCGACGAGCCGGGATCTGCTCTCGAAGCTGCCGCTGACGCTGACCTTCGAGGAGTTCGGCGGCCGGGAGAAGATCAGCTATCTGCCCGAGCGGCTCACCACCGAGGGTTCGCCGGGCAGCGCTCCGAGGAACGGCACGCTCATCTACTACAAGCCCTGGGGCAACCTCGGCTTCTACTACAACGCCACCGGCGGCGTTGACGACAACCTGATCACGCTCGGCACGGTCGAAGCCGGCATGGACCGGTTGGATCGCCTCGAGCAGGGTCAGGTCACCGTCGAGGCGATCTGATGTCCGTGCGCGCACCCGCTCCCGGGCTCGCGACGCGTCGAGCCCGGATGACGTCCGGCCTGGTCGCCACGGTCGTGTTCCTGACCGCGATCGCGCCGCTGGCGACCGACCTGTACGTTCCGGCGTTTCCCCAGGTCGCGGATGATCTGTCCGCGACCGCGACGCAGGTGCAGCTGACGCTGACGACGTTCTTCGTCGGCATGGCGCTGGGCCAGCTGATCGGAGGGCCGGTCTCCGACCAGCGCGGGCGGCGGCTCCCGCTGATCGGCGCCCTGCTGCTGATGAGCGTCGCCTCGGTGGTGTGCGCGCTGACCCCCTCGATCGGGGTGATGATGGCGGCGCGGTTCGTGCAGGGCTTCAGCGGTGGCTGGGCGATGGTGATCGGCCGGGCAGTCATCGTCGATCTCGCGACCGGGGTGCGTCTGGTGCGGGTGCTGAACGTGATCGCCGCGGTGGGCGGCGTCGCTCCGGTGGTCGGGCCGCTGATCGGCGCGGTGATTCTGCAGCTGTCGCACTGGCGGGTCTCGTTCTGGGCCGTCGCGGTCCTCGGCGTCGTGATGACGCTCGCGGTGCTCGCCGCGGTGCCGGAGTCACTGCCGCCGGAGAAGCGGCACAGCGGGGGCCTGCGGGCATTCGCGATGGCCGGGCGGGAGGTTCTCGGGCAGCGCCGGTACGTGGGCTATCTGCTGGTGACCGGGGCGTCGATGGGTGCGTTGTTCGCCTACGTCGCAACGTCGGCGTTCGTGCTGCAGTCGATGAACGGCCTGTCGCCGACCGCGTACTCGGTCGATTTCGCGGCGAACGCCGCGGGTATGACGGTGGCCGCGCTCGTCGCGGCTCGGCTGGCCGGCCGGGTCGCCACGCGTAAGGTCGTCCTGGTCGGGTTGGTGGCGTTGGCCGCCGCCGGTGTGGCGATGCTGATCGGCGCGGTGTGGTTCGGTACACCACTACTGGTGGCGATCATCTGTTTCCTGGTGATCATGGTCGCGCAGGGCCTGGTCGTGCCGAACGGGGGAGCGCTCGCGTCGGGCGAGGTACCGGAGCATCCGGGCACCGGCTCGGCGGTACTCGGCTGTGTGCAGTGGGGCGCGGCCGGGCTGATCGCGCCGATCGCCGGGCTCGGCGGCGAGCACACCGCGGTGCCGATGGCGCTGCTCGTGGTCGCCGGAGCAGCCCTGTCCCTGCTCGGCCTCCTCGTCATCGCCCGCCCTGCGACCCGCACGCTCGCGAAGGAGACCCAACAGTGACGTCCTGGACCACCGATCAACTCGACCGGATCGGCGACGCCGACGAACTGCAGATCAGCGCGCCACGGTCGGACGGCAGACCCCGGCGGCCGGTCCCTATCTGGGTCGTCCGGCACGGCGACGGCCTGTACGTGCGCTCGTACCGTGGAGCCTCGGGTGGCTGGTACCGCGGTGCCCAGTTGCATCACGAGGGGCGCATCAGCGTCGGCGGCGTCGACGCCGAGGTGGCGTTCACCGAGGTCCTCGAGGACGACGCCGTACAGGACCACCTCGACGCGGTCTACCGCAGTAAGTACGGCCGTTACGGGCCGGGCTACGTCGACGCGATGGTCGCGCCGCAGGCCCGCGCCACGACCCTCCGACTCGATCCCCGCTGAGGAGTACCGATGGAACTGCTACCCGTCCGTCCCACTGTGAAGACCCCGGCGTCGAACTTCACCGGCGACGTCTACATGACGCCGATCTTCTTCGGCACGCTGCCCTCGCACCTGACCGTCGCGCTGGTGCGCTTCACCCCCGGCGCCCGGACCAACTGGCATCGCCACGGAGTGGGTCAGACCCTGCACGTCACCGAAGGCGTCGGCCTGGTCGGCATCCGCGACGGAAGCGTGCTGCGCATCCACGCCGGTGAGACAGTCGTCTGCCCGCCGGACGAGGACCACTGGCACGGCGCGACAAGCGACACGTTCATGAGCCACCTCGCGATCACCGAGGCGCTTCCCGACGGCGGGGACCCCACCACGTGGCTGGAGCCCCTCCCGCAGGAGGAGTACGAGAAGGCCAACCAGCACTAGACCGGGACCTCATCCTGTTGCGGCGGCCTTCCAGACACTCCCAGCTATAGGATCGTCACCTTGTGGATGTCGACTTCTTTTCGACCGCGGCACAGGTAATTCCAGTGATGCTCCTGGCGATGATTATCGAAGGGAACGTGCTGGGGCTGATGATCAGCACCGGCGATGCTGCGAGTGGCGAAGGTGCCGTCGCGGAATACCGCCTCTTCCGGATCATCTACATGTTCGTGCCCATCTACGTCACGGCGATCGGCGAGTTGTCCTGCTTCATCGCCCTGGCTATGGGGGCGCCGGTGCCTTGGTGGATGAGTGTGCCGGTGTGGATAGCGCTCATCGTCATCGGAGCCGAGTTCTTCCTACTGCTCGCCGTCTTCATCCAGGAGAAACTCCAACCCATGGAGGATGCCGCGGAGGAGGAGCAGCGGCGGCGCGTGGGAAGGCTGGTCTTCAGACACCCGTCCGAGCAGCGTGGTCGCCAGTAGGCCCACGCGGAGCGCAGTGCGTCGAGGCTCGGCGTCGGTGGCTGCGTCTCATTCGTTCGGCCGATCGTCCGCTCCGCTCAGGAGTGAATAGGTCTCCGGGATGATTGACGCGCGGTCCCGACCACAGATAACGCGGGCTCCGGCGGCTCGAAGTAATTTCGCAGCGGCGTGTGGGTCGGTGACATCTTGCTGGTATTCCGCCGCGACTTGGGCAGCGACGCGGCGATGCGATCGAGTATGTGGTCTTGGCGGAGGTAGAGGTTCTTCGGGTGTCCGGCGGGTTTGCGTCGGGCGCTGGTGTGGCCGTGGCGGCATCGGTAGCCGGGATGGCAGTGTGCCCAATGCGCTTTCCATGTGCCGGCGGCAGATGCCGCAGTGGTGACTAGGGATCGGGCGAACCCGGTGAGCCGGAACAGTCCGAACCCCGCCACCGCCACCGGTGCCGCGATTGCCAGCGCCGCCCACCGCCGTCGCCACTTCACCCGGAGCAGCAGCACAAAGAGCACGCCGAGCGCGAACTCGACGAGTGCCTGCCCGAGGATGTCGCCGGTCTCGTAGGACGGCTCGCCCAGCCGCGCCGCCAGCACCGCCGCCTCCGCGAATAGCACCGCGGACGGGACGGCGAGCGCCGGGAGCCGCCAGCGGCCGGGCGTGCGCGCGGCGGTCCCGGCGCCGCCGAAGACGACGCCGGCCAGCACCGCGACCGCGGTCCAGAGCGGGTCCCACAGGGTCGAGACGTCGTCACCCTGGACGACGACCGCCGCTAGGTAGTAGCTCGGCACCGCCACGACGAGGAGGACGACGGAGCCGAGCACTCCGGCCCGCCGCCCGCGTCGCTGCCGGTAGGCGAAGCCGAAGGCTGCGACCGCCCACACCGCGCTGGAGTTGCCTAGCCCACCGAGCGGGAACGGGACGACCTTGATCCAGACGAAGTCCAGAACACCCAGCAGGATTCCGCCGATCACCGGCGGCAGCACGGCACTAATCACACCTGTCACTGTGCCGTCCGGGCGTGACCCGGCGCGTCTACCCCAAGAGGTATCTCTTCCGGCTCCTTCTCCGCCGGAAGACCGGCCCTCGCCGGCGTCCGGAGAGCGATCAGGACCGGGCGGGCGCGTCCCCGACGGCTCCGTCCCATCAACCCTCAAGCCGTGCCGGCGGAATCCCGCGGGCCATGATGAGGCGCACCCGGCCCGACTCGAACTCGGCTGGCTTCCTGAATGCCGACGCAGAGGCGGATGCAAGCCCCCGCTGACACCGAGTCGACCTGAGCTGTGGCTGACCTGACGACCCAGCGCGGCATGGTCGGATGTTCGGAGTTGAGTGCGCCACGCTGACGGTCCGCCGGGCCTTCCGAACCCGGGCTGGCCTCCGCCGCTAGGCCGGGGTAGGTCTCTCGAGGGTGGTGCCTGCGTCCGGCCGGTCGGGCGTCTCGAGGGCGGTGGCGGCGACCCGGACGAGCCGTGCGGCGGGGTTGTTACGGCGGGCGGTGGCGAGGTACCGCGTCGCGCGGGACCGAAACCGCGACGGTCACGGTGAACGGCAGCGCGCACACCTGGACGAACCGGCCGGTCGCGAACTGGCGGTACCACACCCGCGGACCACGCCGATTCCCACGGCGTAAACCGCGACACCCGCCGTGGCCCACACAACGCCGCTGAGCAGTGGGAGAGCCGCAAGTCCGGTAGGCAATCCGAGCGCAGCGCCGACGGCCGCACTCTGCTCGCCGTCCGTGGCGGCGAGCAGGCGAAGGGATTTGGCGGAGCGGAGCGATGAGATCGGTCGCACCCCGACCGGCTGACGACGGTTGCGGCTCACGCTCCGACGAGCAGCGAGCGGGCGTCCGACCGCGCCTCGTCGATCGCCGCGTCGGAGCAGCCGCACAGCCGCAGGCAGGAGGAGGCGACGGCGTCCGCATCCGGGGCGTCCGGACGGCGCGTGCGGCGGATCTGGATGACCACCTCGGCGACTTGGATGAGGAGCTCGCCGAGGCGCGGTTCGGCGATAGCGGCACGGATCTCCGCCCGCGCTGCCCGGAACCCCAGGCGACCGTAGATCTCCTGCAGCTCCTGGCGTTCGATGCGGAAGGAGTCGTATCGCTCCTGCTGCACCTCGGGGAGGAGGTATAGCGTCCCGATGTTGTGCGGCGTGCGGCTGAGGGTCTCGACGTCCACGCTGGCCAGCAGGTAGAGCGCCGCGGCGGCGCTCGCGGTGTCCGGGACGAGCGACTCGATGCCCCGGACGGCTTCCAGGCTCGGCCGCACCGACGTGGTGAGCAGCTCGATGAGCAACTCGTCCTTGCCGGCGAAGTGGTAGTAGAGCGAGGCCTGGCGGACGCCGACCCGTTCGGCGATCATGCGCGTCGTGGTGGCGGCGAAGCCGTGCTCGGCGAAGAGCGCCGCAGCGGCGTCGAGGATCTGCTCGCGCGCCGTGCCGGCCGAGGAGGCATCGGCCGGGACGGTCGACGCCGACGTGTGCCTCGGCCGTCCCGGTCGGGCGTGCTGCGCCATGGGTGTCATCCTTCCACGGCGCGCTGCCGTCACCGGGCGGCCGTCGCGAGGTAGTCGCGCCACCCGCCGAGGTGGCTGATGTCGGGTGCGTTCTCCAGCGCCGCGGGTTCGGCGACGAAGCCGCTGACCGAGGATCCGTCGGCGAGGACGACCGTACCGATCGCCAGCGGCGCCGGAACCGTCGCGACGAATGCTCCGAATCCGCTCGCCGGCAGCCGCCACAGCTCACCCTTGATGCTGCTTCCGCCGCTGCCGACCCGAACCAGGCCGGGCTTGGGCGGATCGGTGGCCAGCGCGTGCAGCGCGTACGCCGGCGCGGTGGTGGTCGACGCGACGAGGGTCCCGCCGGCGGTGACCAGCTCGACGTTGAGAGGCTGGCCGGTGAGGTGGGCGCCGACGACGAAGACGTCGATGCCGGGGTTGGCGAACCGGCCGGCGAGCTCGGCTAACGTGCGGTCGCTGAACGCGGGCCCGGTGAGCATGACGCCGAACGGCAACCCGTCGACGAAACCCGCGGGGACGGCCAGGGACGCCATGTCCAGGAGGTTGGCGTAGTTCGTGTAGCGGCCCATGCGCGCGTTGGCGCCGACCGGATCCGCGGCGACGTCGGCCAGCGTCGGGTGCGAGGTCGTCGTCGGCGTGAGAAGGGCGGCGCAGCCTGCGAGCGCGGCCCGGCCGGCGCTGCCGAGCGCGGCCAGCCGGGCGGTGTCCTCGGCCCAGTCGGCAGCCGTCTTGTCCTTTCCGCCGAGAACGATGCCCGCGACGACCGGGTCCAGATCGGTCCCGATCAGCTCGGGATGCTTCTCGAGGTGCGCGCCCACCGCGGCGTAGCGCTCGGCGACGAACGCGCCACCGTAGAGCAGTGCCGCTGCTTCGAGCAGCGGTGCGATGTCGACCTCGACGATCTCGGCGCCGACGCTCGCGAAGCGCCGGACGGCCGCCGCGAAAGCGTCCTTCCACCCTGGCGCGAGCCCGTCGAGGTGCTCGGCCGCCGGTACGGCGAGGCGCGGGCGGGCCGGTGCCGCAGCGGTGGGCTGCGCGACGCGCGACAGCGGGTCGGCGGGGTCGACTCCCTCCATCATCTCGGCCACGGCACGGCCCAGTGCGAGGTCGCGCGCGAAGACCGTGACGCAGTCGAGGCTGTAGCAGGCGGGAACCACGCCGGTGACCGGGACGAGTCCCTTGGTGGGCTTGATCCCGACGATGCCGTTGAGGGCGGCGGGGACGCGTCCGGAGCCGGCGGTGTCGGTGCCGAGGGCGAAGTCGACCAGGCCGAGCGCCACGGCGACCCCGGAGCCGGACGACGATCCGCCGGAGATTCGCGCCGGGTGCCACGCGTTGCGTACCGCGCCGTAGGGGCTGCGGGTGCCGACCAGACCGGTGGCGAACTGGTCGAGGTTCGTCTTGCCGACGACGAGGGCGCCGGCGTCGCGGAGCCGCCGGACCGCGGTCGCGTCGGCGGCCGGACGGTAGGTGTACGACGCCGACGCGGCGGTGGTCGGCAGGCCGGCGACGTCGATGTTGTCCTTGACTGCGAATACCAGGCCGGCCAGCGGCAGTGCCGGGTCGACGGAGGCGGCTTCGCGGAGCACCTCGTCGCGGTCGCGTACCGAGATCCACACCTCGGGCCGGTCGGCAGCCTCGATCCGGTCGAACGCGGCCGCGACCCGCTCGGTAACGGTGCCGTTCACGACCGCACCGCCGCGACGACCTGGCCGGGCGCCACCTGCTCCCCGGAGCGGACGTACAGCTCGACGAGGGTGCCGGTGATCGGTGCGGTCACCGTCATCTCCATCTTCATCGCCTCCAAGGACATGATCGTGTCGCCGGCCGCGACGCTGTCGCCCGGAGAGGCGGCCAGTTGCCACACCGTCGCCGGGAAGGACGCGGTGACAGCGGTGGCGTCGGCCGGCACGGTGACGGCGTCGGCCGCGACGGGCTCGGGATCGTCGCGCCGGTCGAACTCGCCCGACGCGCGCCAGCGTTGCTTCTCGGCCTCGAAGGCGGCCGACTGGCGGGTCCGGAACTCCGCGATCGAGTCGGCGTTCTCGGTCAGGAACGCCTGGTAGTCGGCGAGGGAGAATCTGCCGTCGGCCGTCGCGAAGTTTCCGCGGCCGGCGGCGGTCTCGGCGCGCAACTCCAGTAGTTCCTCCGCGGTGACGGGGTACCACTCGATGCGGTCGAAGAACCGCAGCGCCCACGGGTTCTCGCCGAAGAGCCCACCTCGGCGGAACCGGTTCCAGATCTGCACGGTGCGGCCGACGAATTGGTAGCCGCCGGGGCCCTCCATGCCGTAGATGCACAGGTAGGCGCCGCCGATGCCGACGGAGTTCTCGGCCGTCCAGGTCCGGGCCGGGTTGTACTTGGTGGTGACCAGGCGGTGTCGCGGGTCCAGCGGCGTGGCGACGGGCGCGCCCAGGTAGACGTCGCCCAGTCCGAGCACGAGGTAGCTGGCGTCGAAGACCGTGCGGTAGACGTCGTCGGCGGTGTCCAGGCCGTTGATTCGCCGGATGAACTCGATGTTCCACGGGCACCAGGGGGCGTCGTCGCGAACGCCGGCCATGTACCGCTCGATGGCCAGCCGTGTGGCGGGATCGTCCCAGCTCAACGGGAGCCGGACCGTGCGGGAGGGCACGACCAGCTCGTGCGTCGGGGGCACCTCCGCCTCGAGGTCCCGCAGGAGGCTCGCGACGTCACGGGCCTTGAGCTTGCTCGCGTCGGTGTGGATCTGCAGCGAGCGGATGCCGGGGGTGACGTCGAGGATGCCGTCCGGCGCGTGCCGGGCGAGCGTCTCCTGCAGCGCGTGCACCCGCATGCGCAGGGCCAGGTCGAGTGCCATCGGCCCGTACTCGACGAGCAGGTTGTCGTCGCCGTCGCGTCGGTAGGTCACCGACGGCCGGTCGTCGGCGGGCCCGATCCACGCCAGAACTCCGTCGTCACCGTCCCCGCCGGACGAGAGCAGGGCTGGTGCGCTGCGCGCGTCGACGAGCGCGGCGGCGTCGACCTCCTTGACGGGCACGAACCGGACGCTGTCGCCGGGCCGCAGCTGTCCGAGTTTCCAGAGTTCGCCGCTGGCCACGACCGCGGGGCAGACGAAACCGCCGAGCGAGGGCCCGTCCGGGCCCAGGATGATCGGCGTGTCCCCGGTGAAGTCCAGCGCGCCGATCGCGTACGGGGTGTCGTGGATGTTGGACGGGTGCAGGCCCGCCTCGCCGCCGTCCGGCCTAGCCCAGGTCGGTTTCGGACCGATCAGCCGGATGCCGGTGCGAGCGGAGTTGTGGTGCACCTCGTAGGCCGTGGCGTACAGCGTGTCGATGTCGTCGCGGGTGAAGAACTCCGGTGCCGAGTGCGGGCCCTCGGTGACGCCGATCTGCCAGGAGGACGTGAGGAACGGGCGTCGGTCGGCCGGCGTCGGCCCGGGTACCCGGCCCAGCGCGGCGTTGTCAGCCGAGTCCGGCGAACCGGGCCGCAGAACATCGCCGGCGAGCAGCGCCCGGCCCCCGTGGCCGCCGAAGGCGCCGAGCGTGAACGTCGAGGCGCTGCCGAGGTACGTGGGGACATCGATGCCGCCGCGGACGGCGACGTAGCTGCGTAGGCCGGGGCCGTTCGAGGTGCCCAGAGTGAGGGTGCCGTCCGCCGGGACGTCGATCGCGGTCCAGAGCTCGACCTCCGCGCCGTCCAGGGTCACCGGAAGTTCCGCGCCGGTGACGCTGACGACCGACGGCGTGGAGAACCGGAGCGTGAGGCCTCCCGCGGTGACCTCGAGCGCGGGCGCCTCCGCGGGGTTGCCGACCGCGAGATTCGCCTCGGCGAACGAGACCGGGTCGAACGGGCCGCTCGGCGGGACGCCGACATGCCAGTACCCCAGGCGTCCGGGGAGGTCCTGGACGGTGGTGAGGGGGCCGGGCGCCAGCACATCGATTCGCGGGTCGGGATCGGTGGTGTGCGTCAGCGTGCTGGTCGAGTGGACGGCGGCGCGCAGGTCGACCTCATCGGTGAGCGCGCGCAGCAACCCGAGGTTGGTGACGATGCCGTCGACGCGGGTGGCGTCCAACGCCTCGCCGAGCAGGTCGAGGGCGTCGTCGCGGGTATCGCCGACCGCGATGACCTTGGCGAGCATCGGGTCGTAGAACGGCGACACGTCCAGGCCGGTCTCGACGTAACCGTCCACCCGCACGCCGGGCAGCGCAGGGAACACCGCCCGGGTGACCAGGCCGGAGGACGGCAGCGAGTCCTTCGCGGGATCCTCGGCGTAGACCCGGGCCTCGACCGCGAAGCCGCGGGGCGTCCACGGCCGCGTGAAGACGTCCTCGTCCACCACCCCGTCGCGGGCCAGGAGCAGCATCAGCGCGACCAGGTCGACGCCGAAGACCTCCTCGGTGACCGGGTGCTCGACCTGCAGCCGGGTGTTGACCTCCAGGAACGAGGCTTCCTCGCGAACCGGGTCGTAGACGAACTCGACGGTGCCGGCGCTCCGGTAGTCGACGGTGGCCAACAGGTCGCGTGCCGCAGCGTGCAGTGACGCGCGGACGTGCGCGGGCAGAGCCGGTGCGGGCGCCTCTTCGATGACCTTCTGGTTCCGCCGTTGGAGTGAACAGTCACGGTCCCCGAGGATCGCGATGCGCCCGTGGCCGTCGCCGAAGACCTGGACCTCGACGTGGCGCGCGGGCCGGACGAGTCGCTCGAGGAAGATGCCGGCGGAGCCGAAGTTGGCCGCGGCGAGCGCGGCGACCCGTGCGTATCCATCCCGGACGTCATCCACCGTGGCGCACGCCTGCATGCCGATTCCGCCGCCTCCGCCGGTGGCCTTCAGCATGACCGGGAGCCCGATCGCCTCCGCGGCGGCGACCGCCTCTTCGGCGGAGGAGAGCAGGCCGGTACCCGCGAGCAGCGGCACGCCGGCGGCCTCGGCCAGTGCCCGCGCCGTGTGCTTCGTGCCGAACGCGGTGATCTGGTGCGGTGCCGGGCCGGCGAACCGGATCCCGGCCGCCTCCACCGCGTGAGCGAAGTCGACGTTCTCCGAGAGGAATCCGTATCCGGGATGGATGATGTCGGCGTTCGTCTTCCGGGCCGCCTCGAGGATCACGTCGTGGCGCAGGTAGGACTCGCGCGCCGGTGCCGGGCCGAGGTGGACCGCGGCATCGGCCTCCCGGACGTGCGGAGCCGCGCGATCGGCGTCGGAGAAGACCGCCACGGACCGCATGCCGAGCTCGCGGGCCGTCCGAATGATCCGGCGGGCGATCTCACCGCGGTTCGCGACCAGGACCGTGGTCAATGAATTCTTTTCGACCGACCCCTGCGGACGGTGCTCGACCTGCGGGGATACCTGAGGTTGAAAAGAGTTCATCGCTCGACCACGATCATCCGCAGCGGCGTGGGATCGAAGTCGTTGCACGGGTTGTTCATCTGGGGACAGTTGGAGACGAGCACGAGCACGTCCATCTCGGCGCGCACGGCGACGCGCTTGCCGGGCGCGGACATGCCGTCGACGATGCCGAGGGCGCCGTCCGCCTCGACCGGGACGTTCATGAACCAGTTGAGGTTCGACACCAGGTCGCGGGCGTCGAGACCGCGCCGGGACCCCTCGGTGAGGAAGTTCTCCCGGCAACCGTGCTGGTAGCCGACGTGGTGGCCGTACCGCAGCGTGTTGGATTCCTTGCCGCAGGCGCCGCCGATCGTGTCCTGGCGGTCGATCTCGTTGGCCACGACGGTCATCAGTGGACGGCCCTCGTTGCTGCGCAGCACAGTGCCGGTGCGCACATAGGCATTGCCCTGCCAGGCGAGGGTGTCCGGAACGCTGTAGCGCTCGGCGAAGTCGTGCGCGTTGTAGATCAGGCAGTCGGCGGACTGATTCCCGCCGACGTCGACGATCGTCAGCACTTGCCCCCGCAGCACGACGCCCGACCAGGGCGCGTTCGGGGCGACCCGGTCGTCGAGCGCGACGGTGCCCGGGACGAGCGGTGCGCTCCAGTCGAAGCGGGAATCCGGTGCGGCGGTTTCCACGGTCACAGGCCTCGTGCCTCCGCGTAGTCGATCGAGTTGAGGTACGCGCGGTTCCGCTCGGGGGTAGCGGTGAACCGCTCGTCGCCCGGACCGGTGGCCGGACCGCGCCACGCGTGCACTCGCAGTGGACCGACCACGTACTCCGGGCGGGGGTCGAGCGGGTGGGCGACGTTCGCGAGCAGCACCAGCAGCGGCAGCTCGGCCACCAGCTCGACCGAAGTGCCGGGGCCGGCCGAGCCGAGCCACGTGAAGCCGCCATCGGCCTCGACCCGGACTCCTTGGAAGAACGAGACGCTCGGCGGCAGATCCCGTCGGCTCAGGCCGTGCTTGGCCGCGGCCTTGACGAACAGGCTCCGGCCGGCCGGGGACGGTCCCTCCGGGCGGGCGTCGCCGTACTTGCGGTCGTTCCACGCCTCGGTGGTGGTGCCGCAGAACGCGTCGTGGTGCGCCGAGGTATCGGCCACGACCGTGGCGAGCACCCGCCCCTCGCCCGACAGCAACGGGTGTCCTGCGCCGAGGTAGGCCTGCCACGGGATCTTCACGGTGTCGGCCACGTTGAGCCGTTCGACGGGTTCGAGTGCGTTGTAGACGACGAGGTGCGCGCACGCGTCGCCGGTCGGGTCGTCGAGGCGCAGGCGGGTTCCCCGGGCGAGGACCTTGTGGGCATAGCCGCCCGGGGCCACGGTCTCGGCCCACACCAGGTCGACCGGGTCCACGCCGGCCGGCGCGAACGGGCTGCCGGACGCCGGCAGGTACGGCATCCACTCGCTGGTCAGGCCGGTCTGCGCGCGGGCGTCGGCGCGGGCGTTGCGGACGCTGTCGGTCAGGTGCTCGCCGCGGGTCGTCACGCGTCCGCCCCCTCGGCGGCGATGTGCGTGTGCGGAACGTGGACCAGGTCGATGCGGGTGTGCAGTCGCCGGTAGCCGAAGTAGCCGGCGCCGACGGCCACGGTCAGGCCGACCAGCAGCAGCGCGCTGTACTGGAGCACCCAGTTCCCGTTCGTCGAGAGGTCGTAGATCTCCGGCCGCGGCCACATCAGGTTGACCACCATGAGCGCGCCGTAGACGACGGCGAGGACGTTGACGGCGATGCCGAATCGGCCCATCGAGAACAGCGGCGCGCCGTCCTCGTCGTGCCCGGCCGGGAAGTGGTCGGTCGCGCGGTGCTTGATCCGCACGACGAGCAGCGGCAGCGTGACGCCCAGGTAGGCGATGTAGAGCATCGCGATGCAGATGCTGGACAGGGCCGTGAAGATCGTCGTCGAGTTGATGTTGACCGCGAGGGCGAGCGAGGCGCCGGCACCGACCACGATCGAGGTGACGACCGGCGTGCCGGTGCGCGGCGAGACTTTCCCGAGCGCGGCGGAGAAGGGGAACGCGCGTTCCCGGGACATCGAGTAGATCATCCGCGCGCCGGACGTCTGGACCGCGAGCGTGCAGGCGAAGACCGCGACCGCGACACAGCAGAGCAGCAGCCGGCCCAGTACGTCGCCGAGGCGCTCGGTGATGACCCACGAGAGGCCGAACGTCGACAGGTTGCCGTCGGTCAGGCTCGGTGCCGCCATCAGCGCACCCAGGATGAGCAGGCCGCCGCCGATACCCGAGATGACCAGGGCGCGGATGATCGTCTTCGGCGTCGTCTTGCGAGGGGCGTAGGTCTCCTCGGCGAGCTCACCGGCGGAGTCGAAGCCCACCATCACGTATGCGGCCATGAGCGAGGACGCCAGCCAGGCGAAGAAGTAGTGGCCGGTGCCCTCCCAACCGGTGTTGTGCAGCACCACGGACGGGCCGCGCTCGGAGAGCGCGAACAGCACGCCGATGAGCACGACGACGCCGACGATCTCGATGGCGACGCCGACGCTGGTCGTCGCGGCCATCTGGCGGATGCCGAGGATGTTCACCAGGGTGGTGAAGACGAGCACGATGATGCCGAGGATGACGGCGTTCTTCGCGCCGGTCGGCGACAGAATCGACGGATCGGCGCCGGAGCCGCCCACGAGCTGGAAACCCGACCAGATGGCGGGCAGCACGGCCTGCATGGCGATCGCGGCCACCGCCACCGTCAAGATCTGGCCGATGACCATGATCCAGCCGGTGAACCAGCCCCACGTCGTGCCGGCCAGGCGGCTGGACCACTGGAAGATCGCGCCCGACACCGGCCAGCGACCGGCGAGCTCGGCGAAGCAAAAGGCGACGCAGAGCTGTCCGGCGAAGACCACCGGCCAGGTCCAGAAGAACGACGCGCCCCCGAGGAGGAAGCCCAGCCCGAACAGCTGGAACACGGTCGTGAGGATCGAAACGAACGAGAAGCCGGCGGCGAAGGAAGCGAACGTCCCCACTCCGCGGTGCAACTCCTGCTTGTAGCCGATGGGACCGCGGACCGTGCTGTGTTCCGGCCCTAAGACGGGTGCGGACTCGGCTGCGCTCATGACACCACCTCCGGAGCGGCCAGGGTTACCTGTCAATCGATAGGTAATGGCGTCGAGAGTGGGGTCCGTGTGTTCCGGAAGCGGTCCCGGCGGGTTAAATCCTGATGACCTGAGCGGCCGCGTGCGGCTCTGCCGGTGAAGCGGGGATTGGTCAGGATGCTCGCCACGGTCCGGACGGTCCACGGGCGCGCACGGCGGTTGCGGTTGCGTCCCGGGTCGGCGACGGAGGGACACGGCACGCCGGTCTCGTTGAGCTCTCGGGCGATGCTCGCGACACTCCGCCCGGTCAGCTGCTGAGCGAAGATCCGCCGCACGTGCCGCGAGGTCTCCGGGTCGGGCTGCGCTTGGTGGACGGGGTCGGCCGGGTCGACGGGGCCGTGAAACTCCGGTAGCCATATCTGGAGGATGGCCGGCGAGCACCGGCAGAAGGTCACGGACTGCTGGCCGCAGAATGCCCGCTCGTATTCACCGACGACCACCGCGTCGAACTGCCGGTCCGGGTTCGCAGGGGATTCGAGCAGCGCGGCTGCTTCCGGTCGGCTAGTCCAGGAGCGGCGGCGGGAGCAGCCGACGTCGATGAACTCCGCGGCGATTCGCCCGTGGCCGGTGATCAGATCGGTGGCGACTTGGCGCTGCCAACCGGTCGAGGACTCCGGGTCCTGGAACTCCCGTGTGGACATGCGCGCGTAGAAGGCGGACCTCGAGCCACCGCTGGGCGCGGTTGGCCGTGACCGTGTCGGGTTGTGCTGCAGCCAGGCGCCGAGCGGGCTTCCGTCGTGGTCGGTGGGGTTGAGCTCAGGCACTACGGGACCTACTCCTCTGCTGGGCAACAGGCAGAGACCGTAGGGGACAACGGAGGACTAGCGCTGCCGACTACTTGGGGCCGCCGAAGCCTGCAGCAGCACAGCCAACGCGCTCAGCGTCCTGACACGCCGGAGTGATTCACGTTCAGCCGAACCAGGTGACTTGGACGTGCGTTCTGCCTCGTCAGCATGCGCCAACCTCCAGCGGCGGCTGTGACCGGTGGGGCCAGTGAGAACGCCAGGGAAACGTGACCGTCGGTAGAAGGGACGGGACCAGGTAGTTCTCTTCCAAAGGGGATCCATCTCCATGCCCCATGACCAACGCCCGCTCCGCCGGCCAACGCGGCGAGCCCTACTCGCGGCGCTTGGCGCGGCTCCGATCGCGGCCGGTGGCATGCTCGCGCCTTCCAGGACCGCCCGTGCCGCAACCGGCGCTGACCTCGCTCTCCAGCCCCAACGGATACCGCAAGACCTACAACCCGGTGGGGCGTACGACCGGCTCATCGGCCAACTTGCCGCTGAGGACAAATTCTCTGGAACGGTGTTTCTCGCGTACAGGGATCGGACCGTCCTGGCTAGGGCCTACGGCATGGCCGACAAGGTCAAGTCGATACCTAACCGGTCGGACACCATTTTCGCGCTCGCCTCGGCCTCCAAGCCGTTTACCGCACTGGCGATCCTCCAACTCGCACAGCAGGGAAAGATCGACTTTTACGAGACACTCGGCAGGTACCTCAGCGGATTTCCCGCCGAGATCGCGAATACCGTCACCATCCATCACCTGCTCACCCACACCTCCGGAATGGGCGATCTCCTCAAGAACCAGGAGTTCCTGGACGAGGCCGGAACCTGGTCCAGCGCCGCCGAGGTCATGAACGAGACCATAAAGATCATTCGCAAAGAGCCGCTGCTGTTCAGTCCGGGCACCAAGAACAGCTACAGCAACAACGGCTACGATGTCCTCGGCGCGGTCGTCGAGCAGGTCGCGGGGCAGTCTTTCTACGATTACGTCCGCGAACACATCTTCGCGGTAGCCGGCATGACCCGCACCGACTATTACACGCGAACGCAATGGTTGGCCGACGAACGCATCGCCCACCCCTACATGGTCGACCCCGCCGGCCGACGTGTCGATGCTCTACGCGCCGGCGAGGGTGCGGCGCGCATGTTCATCGGAACCGGAGGCGGCAATGGGTTCTCCACCGCCGGGGATCTGGTTCGTTTCGCGCGCGCCTTGCAGGGCGGCGAGCTGCTCAGCCCTACCTACACCGAGCTCTTCATGAGTCCGAAGTTCCCCAACCGCCCCCGCGGAGCCGTCGACCCCACCGTCCGAAGTTTCACCGCCTACGGGGCGCCCGCACCCGTATGGAACGGCCACCTACTCTTCGGACACGGAGGCGGCGCGGCGGGCGAATCAACGAACTGGACCGTCTACCGCGACCTGGACTGGGTCGGCATCATCCTCTGCAACTACGACCAGATCGACATCGAGACAGTTATCAATAAAGAGCGGAACCTCATCGCCGGATAAAGGGATCCCAGTCATACCCGCCTTGTGACCGCGAGACAGGGGGAGCAGCTCGAACGCGCGGAGGGCGTTTGTTGTGGTGGCGTCCGTTGCCGGTCGGCTCGATCCACTCGACCCGCACCACCAACAGCGGGCGTCAGCGCCGCGTTCGTTGCGTCGGCCGACTGGCCGTCCCGCATCAGCGTCCTCCGCCCCGCGTCGAGACCGGAGCGCCGACCGTCAACGAAGTGTTGCAGCCGCGTCGCATCTCCCAGCGGCACAGACCCCAAGCAGAGCGTAAGGCGCCTGGGGCGCCGACTAGTGCGGCCGGGTCTACGCCAGAGTCGTTGCGGTCGGCGTCCCGGGCTCGACTCTGAGCGGTGGTGGCCGAGCGGCCAGGGGCAGCGGACCGGGTCGCCGCCGCCACCGGCCACCGCAGCCTGACGTCATCCGGCGGCGAAGTCCCAATCGATTCGCCAGCACCGGGCCGGCTGCAGATAGACCCACGTGAGCAGCGTGCAGTCGTCGGCAGCGAGCTCCAGAACGAACTGGCTTTCGGGATCGGGATCGGCCACGGCCACGGTCCGCAGGCACTCGCCGGTGTCGTCGTCCCACACGCGCAGAGTGCCCGTTTCGTCAAGCGACAACGTGCATCGGCCGTCGGCGGTCGCGGCGAGTGCCCTGACCGCTCCGTCGTGACCGCCGAGCACCTGAAGACAGCTGCCGGTCGCGACGTCCCATTTCCGGACGGTGCCGTCGTCACCGCCGGTGTAGAGAATCCGGTCCCCAGCGGACGCCAGGACCACCCGCACCGCGTCGCTGTGCCCGGCGAGCGTGCTCTCGTCACCGGTCGCGGTCCACACCCGCACCGTCGTGTCGTCGGATCGTCCGACAGCGACGGTCCGCCCGCCGGCCAGGACGGCCACCCGCCCGGGAGAGACCGTCCCGTCCGTGACGTGAGTACGGCAGTCACCGGTCGCTGGATCCAGCACACAACTCGGGTTGTCGAATTGCGTGGCCAGCAGCCACCGTCCGTCCGCAGACGGCACCAACGACACAATGCGGCCGCCGATGTGCTGCGAGAGACTGAGAACGCTGCCGTCCGCCAGGTCCTGGAACACCACGCCTTCGTCCTCGTCGACCGTCGCGAACCAGCGTCCGGAAGGGTCGATGGCGACCGCAGAACTCCCGTACGGCCCCTTCTCCAGCCGGTGCAGGCGGCGACCGTCGATGACGTTCCAGATCGTGACGGTGTTGAACTGCTCGTCGTCGCGCGTCTCCGGTGTCAGGCCGGCCGCGACGCGTCCGCCGGCTCCGATTGCGACCTGGAAGTCCCAGACGTCGAGCCAGTGTCGTTCCGCGCCGGTCGCGACGTCATGGATCTGCTTGCCGCCACGCGGATGATCGACCAGGACACCGCCGCCGGCGGTGAGGTACGGCCGGTCGCGCGACGGCATCCGCGCGGTCTCCCGGATGCCGAGCACCCCGGTGCGCCGTGCGCGTGTTCCTGCCTCGGCCCACAGCTCGACCAGCTCCGGGTGACGTTCGAACCCGGTCTCGGCACGCGCGGCGCGCAGGTCGGCGATGGCGTCGGCATACCGCCCGGTGGCTATCGCCTTCTTCGCGCGCGCGATCGCGCCGACGACGAGACCGGCGGACGAAGCGAGCTCGGACGCTGCCCGCGGCCGCGCGTAGCTCCACGGTGCCTCCGGGCCGGTGACCGCGAGCGGAAACACCCAGGCGGTGCGGTCCGTGCTGCCGCTGAGACCGAGCCGGCCGTCAGCGCTCACCGCCACCGCCCGCACGTCGTGACCATGGGCAGGATGGGTCCGCACGCATCGTCCGGCGGCCACGTCCCACTGCGCCGCGGACCGGCCGTCCCGTGCGAGCGCCCACCGCCCGTCCGGAGTCGACGCGAGCGGCGTCCAACCGGTCCATGTCGTGGCTGCCGGCCACGTGCTGGAGTTCACGACCGAGAGCCGGAGGTTGACCATGTCGGCCGCCGTGATGCGGTCGGGCTCGACGACGACCATGGCGTCGCCGGCGAATAGAGCGGGACCTCGCATCTGGTCGCTGTGAACAGTACGTCCGGTTCGGGCCTTGCTGGCTCGCAGCCAGCCCGCACGGGGCGTCCCGCACACCCAGCTCAACAGGTGCCGGTCGTCCGTCGTGTACGCGATGCCACCGCGCTCGTGATCACGATCGGGGCCCGGCACCTCGAGCCGCGCCGTCATCCTCCCCTTCCGCAGGTTCCACATCGACACGCGGCCGTCCCGGGTCAGGACAGCCAGCCCGGTACCGTCGCGGGTCAGAGCGATCTGTAGCGGCTCGAGGTGCTGCTTCAGGTCCGCGAGCGGCCGGCCTGTCGCCACGTCCCAGACGATCGCGTGCTCGCCCTTGCCGCCGGTGGCGATCCGCCGACCGTCGGGGCTGAAGGCGAGCGCCGTGCAGGCTTCCGGGTCAGCCTGCAACTCGCGGATGCAGGCGCCGGTCGTGGTGTCCCAGATCCGGACCGTTCCACCGTCGTCGCCCTCGAGCTTGGGCCAGCGGTTGCTCTCGCTGCCGGTGGCGGCCAGTGAGCCGTCCGGGCTCAACGCGACCTGGGTCACCCAGGAGGTGTGGCCGCTGAGCGCGACCGGCGGCTGCTCCGGTTCGAGTCGGCGGGCCCGGTCGAGCGCGGCGCGCACCTCGGGTGTGTCCGGCGCCGCCTCCAGCGCGCGCAACGCGGCGGCCGTGTCGCCGCGCTCGAGGTGGACCAGGCCGGTGAGGTACTCGCCGAGGCCTTCCTCTCCCGGCCGCGGGCCCAGGTCCTGCAGGTCGGCTAGGAGCTGCGCGTCGGTGTACTGGCCGGTGCGCCAACGGCGCAGACCGCGGTTGAATACCGTGTGGGCATGGTGAGGATCGGCTTCCAGCGCCTGCTGCCACAGCGTCTCGGCCGCGGCCTCGCGTCCCAGGTCCAGCATCGACAGCGCCTGGTTGGACAGGCCGTCGGCGCGGTGCGTAGCGGCCTCCGGCCGAGCGCGCGGATACGGTTCTCCGACGACGGCCGCGTGGATGTCGGCCAACTCGTCGGCGAGCGCGGCGAGGTCGTGCGGACGCTCCCGCGTGTCGGCGTTCAGGCAGCGGTGCAGCAGGTCGCCGATGCCCGCGGGTACCGGAGGAAGATCCGGATCGTCGATGCTCTCCGCGAGGAACGCATCGAGGGCCGCCGCTCCCGCCGGGCCGTACCGTGCCGGCGGGCCGCCGGCGAAGAGCTCAAGGACGCTCAACGCCCAGGACCACACGTCGGTCGCTCTGGAGAGCCGGATCTGCTCGCCGGCCAGCGCTGCGGCCTGTTCCGGTGAGCAGTACGCAGGCGTCATGCCTCCGGCGCTGACCAGCACGCTGGCGTCGGGTGCGGCGGCGATCAGCTCGCCCGCGGCTGCCCGCGCTTTGGCCAGACCGAAATCGGTCACCTTGGCGGTCCCGTCAGCGGTGAGCATGACGTTGGCCGGCTTGACGTCCTGATGCACGAGCCCCAGCCGGTGGGCATGGTCCAGCCCCCACGCCATCTGCACGGCCACGTCGATGGCCCGTCGTAACGCCGCCTGCGGCCCGCCGTCGTAGAGCCGCCGGTGGCGCACCGCATCGGCGAGGCTGCCCCCGTCGACCCATTCGGCGAAGACCGCGGGAAGCTGATCGATGCGACGGACGTAGGCACAGTTGACGATGTTGGGGTGCGCTCCGAGCGACACCCAGGACTCGGCTTCGGCCTGGAATGCCCGCTGACCGGCCGCGTCAGCGAAGAGCTGTTCCCGGGGGATCTTCAGCGCGAGGTCGATGCCCCACTGCCGATGGTGGACGCGGTACACCAGCCCCATGCCGCCGCTGGCGACCACGTCACGCACGTCGTAGAGCCCGAGGACGGTATCTCCGGTTCGCCACATTCCGGCAGCGTAACGACGGCGTCACGCCGTCGCGCATGTCCCGGTGGGCAACCATGAGAGAGGCCGCAGTGGACGTCTGGCAGCGGCGACTTTCGCGTAGCCGTCCGTCATCGAGCGCCGGTGGCGTGCGGGACACTGCCGCCCATGACTACGTTCGTCTTCCTGTGGAGCGGCACTGACGTGGCTTATCCGTCCGCGGCCTACGCGGCGGACATCGCGACGACAGCGGCGGGCGGCACCGTGCCGGCGCGGTGGTCCACCGCGCGACGTCATGGCCTGCAGGTAGGTGATGTGGTGTACCTGCTCCGGACGGGCACCGACCGTGGTCTTGTCGGACGCGGTCGGCTGACGGACTCGCAGTTGATGGTGGAGGCTCATTGGCAGCAGCCGGGCAAGTCGGAGCACTACGCACAGGTCGAGTGGGACACGGTGCTGCCGCTCGGGGATCGGCTACCGATCGTCGACCTTCTCGACGCGATGCCGGCCTACCGCTGGAACGATCTCTACAACTCGGGCCAGGAGGTCGAGCCGCCCGCGGACGGCGTCCTCGATGTCCTGTGGAAAGACCACCTGCAGATGCTGGCGAGCCGCGGCCCGGACGGCCCGGATGAGGCCGCGCGGCTACTGAAGGGCCTGATCGGCATCGAGTTACGGACGCCCGACGGCGGTACCACCACGATCGTCGAGGTTACCGACACGGACGCGATCGTGCGGAGCGGGCGTTCGCCGGGAGGGAAACCCGTTCCGATCGCGCGGGTTCAGGCGGTCCTCGTGCGTTTGTATGCGAAGGGCTCCGTGACCGTGGACCCGCAGGAGGCGCAGTACCGCGCCGCGTTCCTCGGCGCGGTACTGCGGTCGGTGGACGGCGTGACGATCAGCGGCAGCTCGCCCGCCGCCGTCACGACTCGACGAGGCGCGAGCACGCCAGCCGACAGCGCAACGGGCGACTTGGACACGATTGAGCACACCGGAACCGAACTGTTCTCCGGTGTGCTCAATCGTGCGGCCGGCGGTCTGAGCCGCGGTGAGCAGACCCGGCTCCGCGCGAACCTGCTACGTGGAGCCACCGACGCCGACTGCGCGTTGTGTGGGAACCGCTACCCTGCGGCTTTTCTCCGTGCGGCGCACATCAAACGGCGTGCCGTCTGCTCGGACGAGGAACGCCGCGACCTTGCGAACATCGCCATGCTGGCGTGCGTGTTCGGATGCGACGCGCTGTTCGAGCTTGGTTACCTCGGGGTCGACGCGTCCGGTGTGATCCGGGTTTCCTCCCGCGCCGAGGGGGCACTGGCCGACCGTCTGGCGGCACTCGACGGCAGGCCGGTCGACGCCCATACGTCGGCGAACGCCAGCTACTACGCGTGGCATTTCACGAACATCGCCGACGTCGATCCGGCGCTGTGGCTCCGGTGAACTCTCTTGGGAGTCCGAGGAGCGTCCGGCTGCATTGCGGTGGCCGCTACCTGCTGGGCCGGAAGCGGTCCAAGTGTTCGCTCCACGCTTGGGCGAGCTGATCCTCGGCCTTACATCGCACCGGCATTCCGGCTGGCTGGACGCTGGGCCATTCGAAGCGGACGCGGGAGGTGAGCATGCTCTGCGGAAGGACGTCTTCGACCGGGAGGAGATGGGTCCACTCCACCCGGAGGGACAGGTCGTGACCAAGGACCAGCTGATCGCCGTCGTCTCGGATCGCGCGACCAGATCAAGTAACCCCCAACCAGCAGCGGCGGCCGGGCGCAGCCGGGCCGCCGCTGCTGGTCGGGGGTCAGCGGGCCGGCCTGAAGCCATCCTTGACATCCCCAGACGGCGATCATACATTCATCCATCTTCTGTATGAATGAATGGGGTCGCCTCATGAGGTTCGGCAGAACAGCAGTGGTGCTCGGCGGCAGCGTGGCGGGTTTGTGCGCTGCGGGGGCGGTAGCTCCGTACTTCGACCGCGTGCTCGTCCTGGAGCGAGATGAGCTGCCGGCCGATGCCGAGCATCGGCGCGGGGTGCCGCAGAGCAAGCACCCGCATTTCCTGCTCAACTCCGGACGCCGCGCGATCGGTGAGCTCTTCGCCGGCTTCGAGGACGACCTGATCGCCGCAGGCGGACTGCATCTGATGCCGTCGATGGACGCGGCGTACCTCGAGGCCAGCGGCTGGTCCTCGCGTAAGCGGTCGTCGATGACGATGGTCTATAGCTCGCGCATCCTGATCGAGCGGGTGCTGCGCGACGAAGTACGCCAGCTGAGCAACGTCACCATCCGGGAGGGAGTCTCAGTCCGGGGGGTCGACGTCGTCGCAGGCGGCACCGCGGAGGGCCGGGTCACCGGGGTGTCGTTCTCCACGGCAACCGCAGGCAACGAGCAGATGGACGCCGATCTCGTCGTCGACGCGATGGGGCGCGGCTCGTCGATCTCGGACTGGCTCGTGGCGGCGGGGTGGCCGGAGACACCGGCGATGACGCTCGACGCCAAGGTCACCTACACCTCGCGGTGGTACGAGCTACCGGCTCCAGAGGATCGTCCCGAGCCGTGGTGGTGGCAGCACCTGGTGATCATGCCGACCCAGGACAAGGGCGAGCACCCCGAGGAGCACGAGTTCCTCGTCAACTTCTTCCCGATCGAAGGTGGCCGCACGATCGCGTGCATGGGGTCGTGGGGAATCGACATGCCCCGCACCACCGAGGACTTCGTCGCCTCGGCCGAGCGGGTGCGGACGCCGCTGTTCGCCGCGGCGATGGCGAGGTGCGAGCCGCTCTCCGACGTCCACCTGACCCGGTCGACGGGTAACAAGTGGCGCCGCTACGACCTCCTGCCGCACGCTCCGGCGGGCATCGTCTCCATCGGCGACGCGATCTGTGCGTTCAACCCGTTCTACGCCCAGGGCATCAGTTCCGCCGCGGGTTCCGCGCTGCTCCTGCGGGAGGCGCTGCGGTCGGCGACGCAGCTGGATCAACGGTTTTTCACACGGTTCCTGGTCGAGCAGCGCGCGGCCCTCCGGGTGCCGTGGGGAATGGCGATGGCGCGTGACCGCGGCTACGAGTGCGCGACCGGCACCGAGGTCTTACCGGCGTGGCGACGCAAGATCCTCGCGTCGATGACGTGGCCGGCCTTCAATCTGATCATCGGCGCCGCACGCGAGGATCCGGTCGTGGACGAGCACTTCGCCCGTGTCTTCAACCTCGATGAGTCGATGGCCGACATGATGAAGAGCCCACGTGTCCTCGCCGGGCTGCTGCGTTACAAGGTCAACGCCGCACTCGGACGGAACAGGGTGCCGTTCGGGTTCGACCCGACACAGGATCCGCCTGGCACCGACTGGACCCCGGGCGCCGTCGGGGCGGACGCGGCACTGGGGACGCCGCGATGAGCGCCACCTGCGACGAGGCCGCCGAGCAGGTCACCCGCGACCTCGGTTTCGACTGTCACGACGTCAGCCCGGTCGTGTCGGTCAACGATCCGTTCAGCCTCGCCAACTGGACGATGCCAGTGCTGGAGCTGGTGATCATCGCGGGCGCCGTCTTCGCCCTCGTGCACGCCGTCCGCCGGTTCCGTGCCGGCGACCCGGTCAACCTGGCCCTGTGGATCGCGTCGTTGATCTACCTATTCGTCACCGAGCCGCCGCTCTACTTCCCCGAATGGTTCGGCCTCGACGACCGGTACGGCTTCATCTTCGCCCACAACATCTTCACGGTGCAGTTCATGTGGGACCGGCTGCCGCTCTACATCATCGCGATCTACCCGGCGTTGAGTCAGCTGGCGTACGAGTCGGTGCGCGTGCTCGGAGTGTTCCGGCACCGCGGCGCGCTGATCGGATCGATCGCCGTGGCGTTCGTCTGCCAGGTGTACTACGAGATCTTCGACCAGCTCGGGCCACAGTTGCAGTGGTGGGCCTGGAACGACGCGAACGACATCGTCAACCATCCGGCGCTCGCCTCGGTGCCGATGAACAGCATGCTGCTCTTCGCGTCGGTGTCCTTCGGTGTGATGACCTTCCTGGTCGTCACGCTCGCCGGATCGAAGGCAGCCGACGGTGGGCCCCGCCGTGGTTGGTCGCTGACCTGGCGGATCGCTCTCGCCGGCGTGCTGACGCCGCTGTCGATGGCCCTGTTCGGCATCCCCTCGGCGATCTTCGGCGGCGACACCCCCAACGTCACGGCGCAGGCGTGGGTGCTCGGGGTCGAGCTGGGCGTGCTCTGGCTGGCCGGAATCTGGATCCTGATCACCAGCGTTCGGCGGCGCGGCGTCGAACAGATCGAGCCGATGACGCCGTTCGCGCGGATCTATCCCGTGGTCTACCTGCTGAGCATGGCGGTGCTGTGGCTGGGCGCGCTTCCGGCGTTCCTGGACGCGGACGACGGCGTCACCAGCAACGGCACGCCGATCGGGAGCGGCTGGTACACGATCGCCTGCTTCGCCGCGGCGATCGCGGTTTTGGCCGCGCTGTACACCGCTCGGCGCAGGTCACCGGTCGCGAACCCTGCCCCGGTAGGCTGACCCGACGTGGGTCATCACGGTTGGAACGGCAACCCGCCGCGGACAGAGGACGAGGCACGCCAGCGCATCATCGCCACCGCCGCGGCCTGCGTCGAGAGGTTCGGGCCCACCAAGACGACCCTCTCCGATGTGGCCGGCGAGCTCGGGGTCACGCGGCAAACCGTGTATCGCTACTACGGGAACCTCGGTGAGCTGTTCAGCGCGGTTGCGCAGGCCGGCGTCGATGACTTCGCGGAACGGATGGAGCGGCATCTCTCCGCCTGCGCGACCCCGACCGACGCTGCCATCGAGTCGATTGTGTTCGCCGTTCAGGCGATCCCTCGGGAGCCGTATATCGGTGCGCTCTTCCAGGCGGGCGAGACGGACGTCTTCAGCCGTGCCGCCACGTCGGCGGACGCGTTCTCGATGGGTGCCGACATTCTCCGGCGCATCCCGGTCGACTGGAGCGAGATCGGGGTCGGCGACGACGAGCTCGAAGGTCTGGCTGAGATCTTGATCCGGTTGTTCATCTCGTTTCTCCAGTACCCGGCAGACCCGCCACGTTCTGAGGACGAACTGCGTGATCTGGTGCGCCGGTGGCTCGGACCAGCTCTATCGGCCCCGAGCTGAGGTAGGGCTCCGGCGCGTGCCGCCACGATCGCGATCCGTTGCTGGAGCGGCTCGGCGTCTCGCCTGCGGACTTGCTGAACGCGGCGCCGGAGCGCAGTCCGGCGCCGACATTCGCCGAGTACGTGCCAGTGGTGTCGGCGGCGGTCAGCGCCGGCACCCGCCGCGTCTATGGCAGCTATCCGGTCGGCGCGTGACACCCCTCGACGGGGGACCGCCGACCGGGCCTGGCGGGTCACCGCTGCACCGGCAGGCCACAGCCTGCTGACGTTCCCGTTCGCCTGGCGCCCTCGTGACCGAGTTCAGCGTCGGCCACGTGCTCAGCATGATCGGCGGTGCGGCAGTTGCCGCAGACGCGGCGGTGGAGGTCACGCGGAAGCGTCGGGGCAGCTACGTGACGGGCCGGGCGGCGTTACACGACGCCGCCCGGCGTCCCCTACATGAAGCACGAGCCCTCCTCGGCGGGATTGAACGCGCGCCGGAAATCAGAAACCCTCTCGCACGAAGGGGCGATCTGGACAGTCAGTGACTTATTAGGGGGAACCGTGAAAACAAAGCGTTTGGCGATCACCGGGGTAGTCGCGGCGATTCTTGGGGGAACATTCCTGGGAGGGGCCCCAGCCGAAGCATCACCGCGGTTCCAGGCTGACTGCGGTCGCTTCTCGTGCACCATCCGCTTCAACCACCAGACGACACGGGATGCAACTGATGCCGCAGGAGTTCTGGCGGCCATCGGCGGCGGCTGTGCGACCGTCAGCGGCCCTCTGGCCCCTGTCTGCGGTGCGGCAATCGCGCCTTCCGCTGCGATACTCGCTCTCGCCGCAAATCGGTACGACCGGGCCGGTGACTGCCTAGGCATTCGTATCTACAAGCCAATCAACGGCCTCACCACCGCGATCCCTCGACGGGTGAAGGGCGGCACGCGCAACTGCGTGTGAGCTAATGTACCGGCCCGCGGTTGGTGATGGCCTGCGAGTTGGCCGTCGCCGTCCGCGCGGCCTGCGCGGCGGCCGCCCGCGTCGTCGAGGCGCACCTGCTCAGCGGCGATACTCTCGGCCGCCACGGGGTGGTCGGCACCGTCACCCAGGCGCCGGCCTCCGTGACTTCCGCGCGGGTGCGGCCTGATCGGCATTGCGACAGACGAGGCGGCTGGAGGAAACGCGTCGGCGTGTGTGCTGGCCACGGGATGACCTTCAGCGGTGCGGGTGCGGCGGGGCGTCGAGTCTCACGCCTGCGGCGTCGAGTTCGAACAGGTAGGTGGCCGAGGTGTCGTACCCGAGTGTCCAGGTGCCGGCGGCACGGAGCCGAGTCGGGTGGGTTCAGCGCGGCGGCGGGCGCGAGCGGGATCCGGGTGTGACGGGGCCCTCGAGGTAGACCAGGGCATGCGGCGCTTCCGCGGCCAGATACAGAGTCCAGGAGCCGTCGGAGTATCGGACGAGGTCCTGCCCGTTGACGTCGCCGACCGGCTCGATCGCGTGGGCGTCGGTGACGGCGGAGGCGATCATGGCGGCGAGCCAGCACTAGACCGAGTGACTTCGCGGCGTCGTGGTCAGGCTGGTCGTTCGAGCATGTCGTCGGTTGCGATGTAGGGCTGGCCGGCGGGTGAGCCGGCGTCCAGCCAGCGGGCGAGCCGGCCGGGGGAGAAGACCTCGTCGAGGGCGAGGTGGACGGCGCCGGTGACGCCGCCGAGGTCGTCGGGCAGGCTCGACATCTCGATGCGGAGGTCCTGGGTCGCCAGGGGGAGCGACCGGCGGTAGATGGCCTCGCGGATCGCGGCCAGGACGTGTGCTCGGGCACGGACGATGCCGCCGCCGATGACGAGCAGGTTCGGGTTGTAGAAGCTGACCAGCGTCGCGAGCATCCCGCCGAGGAGGTGCGCCGACCGCTGCAGCAGAGCGCGGGCGGCAGGGTCGCCCTTCTCGGCGGCGAGCGTGACGTCGAGAGGGCGGACGGTTCCGGTCTCGGCGAGGGTCGCGGCCAGCGCGGGGCTCTGCCGGGTGTCGGCGAGCATACGACCCTCGCGGGCGAGGGCGGCGCCGCCGGCCACGGCCTCGAGGCACCCGGTGTTGCCGCAGCGGCAGATCGCGTCGCCACCCTCGGGGATGGCCACGTGTCCGATGTCCCCGGCTGATCCGTTGGCGCCGCGGTAGAGCTCACCCTTGACGACGAGACCCGCGCCGACGCCGACATCGGCCCGCATGTAGAGCATGTTCCGGGCCGCGGAGGCTGCGGGGTTGGTGCGCAACTCGGCGAGTGCCAGCAGGTTGACGTCGTTGTCGAGCCAGGCCGGCGCGCCGTAGCGCTGAGCGAGCCGGTCCCGAACGGGGTAGCGATCCCAGCCCGGCATGATCGGCGGTGCGACGGGCTGACCGGTCCGGAACTCGACCGGCCCGGGAACACCGATACCGATCGCCCAGACACGGGCGATACGTCCGATCGACTCGAGGTGGTCGTCGATGAGGCGTTCGGCCGTGGTGAGCACGGCGTCGGGCCCGTCGGCGACGTCGACCACTTCCTCTAACTGCGCGAGGAGCGTCCCGGCGAGGTCGGCGACCCCGACCACCAACCGTTGGGCGGTGATATCGACGCCGACGACGTAGCCGGCCTCCGCGCGGATCCGCAGCCGGCGAGGGGCACGGCCGCCGGTGGAGGGACCGTAGCCGTCATCGGTGATCAGCCCGGCGGACTCCAGCTCGGCGACGCGCTGGGCGACGACGCTGCGACCGAGGCCCACGTGCTGGGTCAGGCGCGGCTGAGTCATCCCCTCGCTGTTGCGCACGGCCGTGAGCACGGCTGCCAAGCCCTCGATCCGCTCCGTCGACACGCGCTTCTCCTCGTGTTGGGCCTGTCCGACCATCCTAAACTTCTGCCGACTGTAAGCAAAAGTCGCGCCAGTCCGCATGCGTTCTCCGGGGCTATGCCGGGCCTATCACTGGTGTGAATGCTGACCATCCAAGATCTTATGTCTGCGAGGCATTGACCTTTTCCGGTCACCGGCAGAAGTATGTGGTCCCAGTTACAGGATGGTGCCGTCGAGGAGGACGCGTGACCGACCGGATCCGAGCAGGCGTCATCGGCGTCGGCTTCATGGGCACCGTCCACACGCGGGCGATCCGTCAGGCCGGCGGTGTACTGAGCCGCGTCGTCGGCGCCTCGCCTGACTCCTCGCGCCGGGCGGCTGAGAAACTACGTCCCGAGCTGGCCACCGAGACGGTCGAGGAACTGCTGGCCGCCGACGACGTGGACGTCGTCCACATCTGCACGCCGAACGTCACCCACGCGCCGTTGGTGCGGGCGGCGCTCGCGGCCGGCAAGCACGTGGTGTGCGAGAAGCCGCTGGCGGTGAGCGCGGCCGACGCACAGGAGTTGCTCGACCTGGCCACCGCTGCGGGCGTGACCGCGACCGTGCCGTTCGTCTACCGCTTCTACCCGACCGTGCGCGAAGCCCGCGCCCGCGTCGCCGCCGGGTCAACCGGCCCGATCCGCCTGCTGCACGGCTCGTACCTGCAGGACTGGCTGGCCGCCGAGAGCGACGACGATTGGCGGGTCGACCCGGCGGTAGGTGGACCGTCCCGGGCATTCGGCGATATCGGCGTGCACTGGTGCGACCTGGTCGAGTTCGTCACCGGGCACCGCATCGTCCGGTTGACCGCCCGCACCGTGACCGCGGTCCCGGTGCGCGGCGACCGCCCGGTAGGCACCGAGGACGCCGCGCTTCTGCTGTTCGAGACCGACGGCGGCGCGGCCGGGACCCTGACCGTCAGCCAGGTCAGTCCGGGCCGCAAGAACCGGCTCTGGTTCTCCATCGACGCCGGTGTCGAGAGCCTCCAGTTCGACCAGGAGAACCCGGACAGCCTCTGGATCGGCGGTCGGGACGTCAACCGGATCGCACTCCGAGGCGCCGAGGCGCCCTACTCGATCCTGCCGCCCGGCCACCCGCAGGGCTACCAGGACTGCTTCGACGCGTTCGTGGCGGACACCTACACCGCGCTCACGGGCGAACTGCCCGACGGATTGCCGACCTTCGCCGACGGAGTTCGCGCCGCCCGGCTGACCGAAGCCGTACTGACCTCCGCTCGCGACGGCGGCTGGGTCGACGTCGCCCGATAAGACCCCGCTCTACCCCCACCCCCTCCGACCACAACGAGGTGATCATGAAGCGTTCCCTCATGGCGAGATCGCTGGGCGTCACGGCCGCCCTGGCGCTGCTCGTCTCCGGCTGCGGCGAGGCCGCCACCGACTCGACCGCGACCTCCGCGACCTCCACCCCGACGACGATCGACAGTGCCATCGGCACGCAGTTCAGCGGTGGCAAGCCCGGTAAGGCATCGGACTCTCAGTCGCCGATCAAGGTCGGGCTGATCAACCAGGAAGGCGGGACGATCTCCAACCCGGAGGCGTCCGCCGCGGTCCGGGCGGCATTCGAGTACATCAACGCCGAACAGGGCGGCATCGGCGGCCACCCGCTCCAGGTCGAGGTCTGCAAGGTCACCTCGTCGGAGGAGTCAGCGCAGCAGTGCGCGCAGAAGTTCCTCAACGACTCCTCGATCGACGTCGTCATGCAGGGCGGCCTCAACGTCGGCACCGACGCGGTCCACCAGACGCTGAACGGCGCCAAGCCGGACGTCATCGCGCTCGCCAACCCGGGTACCGACCTGAGCGCGAAGAACGCGTTCGCCGTCAACCCCAGCGTCATCGCCGCTCTGCCGGGCCTGGCCACCTACGCCAAGTCCAAGGGCTACAAGTCGATCGGCATCGTCTCGGGCAGCGACGCCGGTAGCCTCTCGATCGCCCAGACCGCGCAGGGAATCCTCAACGGCTTCGGCATCACGTCGAAGGTCACCACGTACCCGAGCGGCAGCACCGACCTGACCAGCGCCTACTCCGCCGCCCTGTCGGCGAAGCCGGACGCGATCGCGCCGCTGGACACCACCACCGCCGGGTGCACCGCCACCGCCAAGGCACTCCAGTCGATCGGCAGCACAGTGCCGATCGTCGCGTCGTCGCTCTGCCTCACCGACCAGATCAAGACCGCGCTCGGCGACTTCCCCAAGTGGGCGTACGAGTCCACCGTCCTGTCGCTGTACGCGCCGGACGAAACCGGACAGCTCGACTTCTACAAGGCCGTGATGAGCAAGTACGCCGGTAAGGACGCGCAGCTGGGTATCAGCGCCCCGCAGGCGTTCGGTGCCGCGTTCCTGCTCGCGAACGTCCTCAACATGGTCGGCCCCGACAAGGTCACCCCAGCCTCGGTGTCGAGCGCGCTCGCGGCCTACACCGGCGGTGTCCTGCTCGGCACGCCGAAGGTCGCCTTCGGCTCGATGGCTGAGCGGGGCATGCCGACGCTGTCCGGCACTGCTGACCGCTTCTACACCTACTCCGGCGATGGCAAGTGGGCGTCCACGCCGTGGCAGGGCCTGCCGCAGTAATCGGCTGACGAGGAGGAGGTAGCCGTCATGCAGCAGATCCTGCTGTTCACCGCGCTCGGCCTGGGCACCGGTGCGCTCATCAGCGGGCTCGCCCTGGCCCTGGTCGCGACCTACCGCGGGTCGGGGACGATCAACATCGCCACCGGTGCGCTCGCGATGTTCGGGGCGTACGTGTTCTACGGCCTGCGCGCCCAGGGCTACCTCCTCTTCCCTCCGGTGCGGATCGCCGGATCAGAGGGGATGGTGGTGCCGCTGCTCCCGGCCGTCGCGCTGACGCTCGTGGTCTGCGCTCTGGCCGGGGTGGCGTTGCACTACCTGGTACTCCGGCCGTTGCGCCGGCAAGCGCCGCTGGCGACGCTCGTCGCCACGGTCGGCGTGCTGCTGATCGTCCAGGCGTACGTCCTGCTGGTCTTCGGTTCGCAGGGACTACCCGCGCCGGACGTGCTCCCGACCACCCCCGTGACGATGTTCGGCGGTGCCGTCCCCAGCAACCGGCTCCATTTGCTGGCGCTAGTCATCGTGCTCACGATCGTCCTCGCGGCTGCGTACCGCTACACCCGGTTCGGGCTGGCGACCCGCGCGGCGCAGGAAAGCGAGGCGGAGGCGGCGCTGTCCGGTCTGAACGCCGGGCGGCTCGCGCTGGCCAACACCGTGATCTCGGCCGTCATCGCCGGCGGTCTCGGCATCTTCGTCGCTCCGCTGACGCAGCTGGACCCGAGCACGATCGCGCTCGCGGTCGTCCCAGCGCTCGGCGCCGCACTGCTCGCCCGGTTCACCAGCTTCCTGATCGCTGCGGTGGCGGGCCTCGGGATGGGCATCCTCGCGTCGTTGGTGACCGTCGCGCAGACGTACTCGTGGTTCCCGACCAGTGACGGCGTGGCCTGGCCCGGCGTCACCGACTTGCTCTACTTCCTGGTGATCGTCGTCGCGCTGCTGTGGCGCGGACAGAGCCTGCCCGACCGGGGCACGCTGGTCGAACCGCGGCTCCCGAAGGCACCGGCGCCCGAGCGGGTGCTGCGCCCGACCGTGCTCGCCGGCGGCGTCGCATTGGTGGCGTTGTTCGTCCTTCCCTACGACCTGCGGCAGGCGCTGATCCTGTCGCTGATCGGCGCGGTCGCGTGCCTGTCGCTGGTACTGCTGACCGGCCTGGTCGGCCAGGTCTCACTGTTCCAGTTCGGCCTCGCCGGAGTCGCCGGGCTGATCCTGTCCAAGCTCACCGCACACACCGGCCTGGGCTGGCCGTGGGCACCGCTGATCGGCGTCGTCGGAGCCGTGGTGCTCGGGCTACTGATGGCGCTGCCCGCGCTGCGAGTCCGCGGCGTCCAGCTCGCGATCCTCACGCTCGCCGGGGCCGTGGTGCTCAACAGCTTCGGATTCGGCAACTCCACCTGGGGTGTGCCGGCGTCCGGGGCGCCGGTCGCGCAGCCCTCCGTGTTCGGGTTCTCCCTCGGAACCGACTCGGCGGTGCGTGGGCTGGACGGCGCCCGGCCGAGCCCGCTCTTCGGCGCCGGAGTCCTGCTGGTCCTGATCGCCTGCGCGGTGCTGGTGGCCAACATCCGGCGCGGCAGCCTCGGCAAGCGGATGCTCGCCGTTCGCTCCAATGAGCGAGCGGCCGCCGCGGTCGGTATCTCGCCGGCCCGGATCAAGCTCGTCACGTTCGCACTCGCGACCGTGATCATGGCACTGGCCGGAATTCTCTACAGCTACAACTTCGGCTCGCTGGACCCGACCCGCTTCACCGTGCTGAACACGCTGAGCCTGGTCGCGTTCGCCTACCTCGGCGGCATCACCACGGTCCGCGGCGCCGTGCTCGGGGGCCTGCTCATCACCCAGGGCCTGTTCAGCTACGTCCTCAACACCTACCTGGGCATCTCGGTGACGTTCCAGCTCATCCTCGCCGGTGTCCTGCTCGTCGTCACCGTCATCACCAATCCGGACGGGATCGCGCTCGCACCGCCACCGCGCTGGCCCAGCCGGCTGTGGCGGCGGCTCCGCGGCGCGCAGGCACCGGCGCCCGACCTCGTGGAGGTGCACCGGTGAACGACGTCCTCACCACCACCGACCTGACCGTGCGCTACGGCGGGAACCTGGCCCTGGACGGGGTGTCCTTGCGGATCGGCGCCGGTGAACTGGTCGGCCTGATCGGGCCCAACGGCGCCGGTAAGACCACGTTTATCGACGCGCTGACCGGCTTCACCCGCAGCACCGGCCGGGTCGTGCTCGACGGCACCGACCTGACCCGCGCCAAGCCGCACCAGCGCGCCCGCCGCGGTCTCGGCCGCACCTGGCAGGGCGCGGAGCTCTACGACGACCTCACGGTGCGCGACAACCTCGACGTCGGAGCGCACCGGCCCACCTGGAGCCAATCCTTCCGTGAGCTGCTCACCGGCCGGTCGGCCCCCTCACCGGCCGCGACCGCCGCGGTGACGCTGCTCGGACTCGACGACGTCCTCGACACGTTCCCCGAGGACCTGTCGCAGGGCCAGCGCAAGACCGTGGACGTAGCCCGGGCGCTGGCCGCCGGCTCCCAGGTGCTGTGCCTGGACGAACCCGCGGCCGGCCTGGACTCCGACGAGAGCCTC